>DUUE01000010.1 GCA_012841735.1 Bacillota bacterium
CGCATGATGCCGGTAAATGTATCTTCACCCACAGTAAGGAAAAACACCAGGGCCACGGCTGCCAGGCTGATGCCCAGAGACACAAAAAAACCGCGTTTACTCTTATTTCCGGGTATACTCATCCGGGCACCCCGCAGTTGCCGGTCCTTTTACTCGCCGGAGGCATGGGCCGGTCTTTCTTCATCGCACGGCAGATAACGGACGGTAACACCCGCCTCCGCCAGCAGGGAGGCCGCCAGCTCATCCGGATACGCCGCAGCAATGACAACCTCTTTCATGCCGGCATTAATAATCATTTTGGCACAGACCACGCAGGGATGAGTGGTGCAGTATAAAGTGGCGCCGGCAATGGATACCCCGTAAAGAGCCGCCTGCAGAATGGCGTTTTGTTCCGCGTGCAGGCCGCGGCACAGTTCATGGCGCTCGCCGGAAGGTATTTGGCGCTGCTCGCGGATGCAGCCCACCTCATCGCAGTGGGCAAGGCCGCTGGGGGCACCGTTATAGCCGGTGGCCAGGATCCGTTTGTCCTTAATAATCACTGCTCCCACGGAACGGCGCAGGCAGGTGGAACGGGTGGCAACAAGCCCCGCAATTTCCAGAAAATAATGATCCCAGGAGGGTCGCATCTTCTCACTCCTTTACAGCGTACCGTACAGCCTGTCGCCGGCATCACCCAGGCCGGGCAGAATGTAACCTTTTTCATTCAGCCGTTCATCCAGCGCAGCCACAAACAAGCTGACATCGGGATGTTCCCGCTCCAGCCGTGCCACCCCTTCGGGAGCGGCAATAATGGAGAAAAGGGTAATATTTTCGGCACCGTGTTCTTTTAAAATTCCCAGCGCTTCACTCACCGAACCGCCCGTGGCAAGCATGGGGTCCAGGACCCACACCGGCCTGTCCGCCATGGGGGGCAGTTTAACCAGGTAGCGGACCGGCTCCAGGGTATCGTGGTCCCGGGCCAGCCCCACATGGCCCACAGGCGAAGCGGGAAACAGTTTTATCAGCGGCTCCGCCATGGCAAGGCCCGCACGCAGGATGGGTACCAGCACAGGCGGCGGTCCGGACAGGACACGGCACCGGCAGGTGGTCAGCGGCGTCCGGACAGTTTTGGTCTCCGTGGGCAGTGACTTGGACGCCTCATACAGCATTAACACCGTAACCTCTTCCACCAGCTGGCGGAAAGAAGCCACATCTGTATCTGCAGAGCGCAGCCGTGCCAGCTTGTCACTGATAAGCGGGTGGTCATAGACAAAAACCTGCAAATTCTTATTAGTCTTCATACAGCGGGAATGCAGCACAGAGAGCGGCAACCTGGTGCCGGACCTGTTCCTGCATTTTCTCATCTCCTGTCTTATTTAAAATCCTGGCAATTAAAACGGCGATCTCTTCCATCTCCCGTTCTTTCATCCCCCGGGTGGTGACGGCCGCCGTCCCAATACGGATGCCGCTGGTGACAAAGGGGCTTTCCGTGTCAAAGGGCACCGTGTTTTTATTCACTGTGATGCCGGCACGGCCCAGTGCTTCCTCGGCCTGCCTGCCCGTCAGGCCTTTGTTGCGCAGGTCCACCAGCAGCAGGTGGTTGTCCGTCCCGCCGGACACCAGGTTAAAACCGTGGGCAAGCAGGCAGGAAGCCAGCGTCCTGGCATTGGCCACCACCTGTTTGGCGTAGACGGCAAAATCAGGCTGCAGTGCTTCTTTCAGGCTGACCGCCTTGGCGGCGATTACATGCATCAGCGGCCCTCCCTGGAGGCCGGGGAAAACAGCTTTATCAACAGCCGCCGCGTATTCCCGGCGGCAGAGAATCATCCCGCCCCGGGGACCGCGCAGCGTTTTATGGGTAGTGGTGGTGACAAATTCGGCATGGGGCACCGGCGAGGGGTGAATGCCTGCCGCCACCAGGCCGGCAATATGTGCCATGTCCACCATGAGATAAGCGCCTGCCCGGTCGGCAATTTGCCGGAAAGCCGCAAAGTCAATTATGCGCGGGTAGGCGCTGGCCCCGGCCACAAGCAGGCGCGGTTTGTATTTTTGGGCCAGCGTTTCCACTTCATCATAATCCAGGTAGCCGCTCTCCCGGCTGACGCCGTAAGAGACGGCCCGGAAATACTTACCCGAGATGCTGACGGGAGCCCCGTGTGTCAGGTGGCCGCCGTGGGCCAGGTTCATCCCCAGGATGGTGTCTCCCGGTTTCAGGGTGGCCAGGTAAACTGCCAGGTTGGCGCTGGCTCCCGAGTGTGGCTGAACATTGGTATGGTCGGCGCCAAAAAGCTGCTGTGCCCGTGTGCGGGCCAGCTCTTCCACCACATCCACATGCTCGCAGCCGCCGTAGTAACGTTTCCCCGGATAGCCTTCCGCATATTTGTTTGTCAGTACCGACCCCTGTGCTTCCAGCACCGCCCGGCTGACATAATTCTCCGAGGCAATCAGCTCCAGGTGGTCCTGCTGGCGTTTTTTTTCGCCGGCAAGGGCATGGGCTACTTCCGGATCAAATGCCTGTAAAGTTATCAAAAGCGTTCCTCCTTACTGACCGGGCGTCCCCTGGCCGCAATATTTCTGTTCAATTGCCGTTATTTTTTCCACGCGGCAGGCATGGCGACCGCCGGCATATTTCCCCCGCAAAAAGGCTTCCACCACTTCCAGCGCCAGGCCGCTGCCCACCACACGCTGGCCCAGGGTGAGAACATTGGCATTGTTATGTTCGCGGCTCATGCGGGCGGAAAAAGTGTCATGGCAGTTGGCAGCCCGGATGCCGGGCACCTTGTTGGCCACCATAGCCACACCGATACCGGTGCCGCAGCAGAGAATGCCCAGCGTGCATTCACCGCGCGCCACCGCTTCCGCCGCCGCCAGGGCGAAATCGGGATAATCCACCGACTCCTCACTGTCTGTACCGAAATCCCGGTAGTCAATACCCTGCTGCCGCAGGTAAACCGCCACCTGCTCTTTCAGCAGAAAACCTCCGTGGTCACTGGCCAGTGCTATTTTCATCTTTTACCTCCCCGCCCCCTGTTTTTTCCTGAGATGCAGCGTTCTTCTGCCGCGCCTGCCCGTTTTCCTGCAGCCGCCGGGCGATTTCCTTCAGGTGGGCCTGCAGTTCCCGGGCCGTTTCCAGGTAACGCGCCACACTGCCGCCGAACGGGTCGGCGATGTCCCCTTCGCCGCCGGCCAGCTCAGCCACGGTATGGACCTTGCCTGCCGCCTGCGGCGCCAGTTGCAGGACGGCTTTTTTATGTGCGGCAGTCATCACCAGGATCAGGTCCGCTTCCTCCACCGCTGACCGTGTCAGCGGCTTGGACTGGTGGGCCGACAGGTCCAGGTCCAGGGCGGAAGCGGCGGACATGGCCTGGCTGCTTGCCGACATGCCGTGCAGGGCAGCCGTGCCGGCCGAGTCAATCTCCCAGCCGTCCAGGCCTTCCCGCTGAAAAAGACGGGCTGCCAGCACTTTGGCCAGCGGGCTGCGGCAGGTATTGCCGCTGCAGACAAAAAGCAGCTTCTTTCTTTGTTTCATGCACTTCATCACTCCACTCTGATCACACGGGGCCCGGCCGCCTTCTGCAGCCTGTTCATCAGGGCCATGCCCACGCCTCGGGGCGGGAAGCCCTCCGCCAGGATGATATCAACTTCCTCTGCATCAAAAGCACGCAAAGCTGCATACAGGCGTGCCGCCGCCTGCTGCGGCTCCTGCCTGCCGCCCAGGACAATCACAGTGCCCCCGGGAAAACAGGCGGCACTCTCCGCAGAGACCAAAAGCCCCACCTTTTTTCCCCGGGCGGTTTCCCGGGCTGCCGCCGCCTGCATCTTTTGCACCACCGCTTCTGACCTGCCTACATATAAATACAGGGGTGCCTGCGGGGCATAATGCAGGTATTTCATTCCGGGAGAAGGGGGCGGGTCACCGGCGTCCTCTTCCCAGGACGCCAGGGGACAGCTGCGCTGCAGCACGGCGGCCAGTTCCTCCTGCTTCA
>DUUE01000462.1 GCA_012841735.1 Bacillota bacterium
AACCGCATGTCAATTTTTATGCGGTCTACCGGTAATTCCTTTAACCGGCTCAGAGACGAATACTCGGTCCCGAAATCATCTATGGCAATGCTCACGCCCAGTTTTTTTAATTCATGCAGGACAGGGATAATATAGTCCGGGTCATAGCTGGTAGCACTTTCAGTTATCTCCAGTTCAAGGTACCTGGGCTCCAGTCCGGTTTCCTCAAGTACCCTGGCCACAGTATCAATCAGTTCCGGATCCCGGAACTGCTCAACCGACAGATTCACCGCGATCCGCAGAGGCGGCAATCCCTTGTCCCGCCACTCCTTGTTCTGGCGGCATGCTGTCCGCAGTACCCACTGGCCAATGGGTTTTATAAGACCGGTCTGTTCCGCCAGGGGAATAAAGGTTTTGGGAGGAATCATGCCAAATTCTGGATGATTCCACCGAATCAAGGCCTCGATACCGATGATTTCTTTGGTGATTACGCTTATCTGTGGCTGGTAGTACAGCACCAGCTCATTCCTTTCCAGGGCCCGGTAAAGGCCGTTGATCAGCTTCATTCTCTTCAGCATTTCTTCTTTCATCCCCGGTGAACACAAGGTGTACTGATTCCTTCCCTTATTCTTGGCAGCATACATGGCCAGGTCGGCATTCTTAATCAATAGCTCTGCTTCTTCGCCATCGACCGGATATACAGCAATCCCGGCACTGGCACTAATAAAGAATTCCTGACCTTTAATGTTGAAAGGCCGGGTGAAAGTCTTCATGATGTTATCGGCAATTGTTTTAATATCTTCAACCCGGGTTATCTGGTTCAGACTGATTACAAACTCGTCACCGCCAAAACGCGCCACCATATCATATTTACGCAGGGATTGAGACAGCCTGTCCGCTACTTTTTTCAGCATCTCATCACCACCATCGTGGCCAATATTATCGTTGACCGCCTTGAACGAATCGAGATCGAGGAAAACCACCCCGATAAGCTTCTCCGATCGCTTGGCTAAATGTATCGACTGTTCCAACCGGTTTATAAACAGTGTCCGGTTGGGGATTCCGGTTGTGCCATCATAATAAGCCAGGTAATTGATTTCTTTTTGGGCCTCAACCCTCGCCACCGCCTCCGTTAACAGGTTGGCCAGAATTCGCAGCAGTTCATTATGATCTTCCCGCCAGGCATTCACCGAATGCATGGAGACAAAGAGCAGTACTCCCAGTGTTCTTTCCTGTTTAGTCACCGCCGTGGCAAATAGAGACATAATATTATGCCGCTCGAGCACAGCTTTCTCCTCGGCTGCTTCCGGGGGCAGTGTTTCACGATCTGATATATAAACCACTTCGTTTTTCTGCATCTGGTTCCTCCACCACCGAAAATCACCAGCAACCAGGGCTAAAGCCAAATCATCCGCGGGTTCAACTCCCTCGCTGTGCCAAGCATACGTCCTGAGCTTCGGCACTAGTTGGGTAAAATAAGAGTGTTCCACCGTAAAACCCTCGCCGCACTTCTGCAGCATATTGGTGATTTTCTCACCCAGGTTGGATTCGGTGGCTGAAATAAAGGCGGCAGAAATCTGGGAAACCATCTTTTGGAGCCTGATTCGATCTCTTATCTCATCAACCCGCCGAATCAACAGGCGATTGACATAATAAGCCAGCCCAAATGCCAACAAGAGGATACCGATTCTGCCCAGGTGGTCCGCACCATCAACCTGTACAAAACCTGTTGGTGCTTTCATCCACACCAATACCAGTGTAATCAGACCAACGATACCCGACAGGATGATTATGCGCGGTTTGTCAAAAAGGATGCTGACGATCAATACGACAAGAGTAATCGCCCATACGGTTATACTTACAAATTCGACAAACCTGAGGGTAACAAATAGAAGGGGTAATGACACACAAAGAACAAAAGCGATTTCCTTAAGATTGACACTGATTGGAGCCCTTTGAATAACCTGCAGGACAATGGCTATTACAACGAAGATAAGGCTGAGAGCAAGGGTGGAAGCGAAGGGTTCCTGACTGAAGTAGTGTAGGGCGCCGAAATGGAGGATTCCTCCATATACAAAGATCACGGACAGGATTTGATACAACTGGGCCAGACTGTCTGCGCTCAATATCTTGTCAACTTCACTCGTCCTGCTCACAGTAGAAGCCATAAGCCGGTACCGTTTTATGAAATAGAAAATGACCATTAAGGGAATCAGACCGAGAACAGGTGCCAATTGAGGATGATTAAGTGAAATGTATGAATTGGCTATTAAATCGGTAATTGTCCCCAAAATGAAGGTCAATGCGAATGAGGCTATCAACAGGTAGGCCTGCTTCTTATCATCAGGATGACGCGAGGTTCTGCCCCACTGCCAGAGCAGAACCAATCCAATAACTACAAAACTGATGTAATATGTGGCGAAATACCAGTCCCACCAGTTGTTTGCCGATATGTTAACCCAGCCAACCGGGGATTTGATCAGGTTATACTGCTGCTGTGCCAGTTCGGGAATAAGCCCAAAGACAAAAGCAGTCAACACTCCCGGCAAATACAGCGGTAAGTAAATCCATCGTTTCTTCAGCAGTTCGCTCTTGCCGGTGAGAAGTAACAGATAATGAAGCATTACACCGTATACAGGTCCCCATCCCAGGGCAGCCACCCGGCGCCAGAACAGTGCTACTTCATAATTGGGCGCGGAGGTGGCAACGGATAAACCAAACGCCCATACGCACATTAGAAGGCAGAGCACAAAAAAGACAACCTTCAAATCCCTTTTCGCACCGAGATTTAGGGTGTACATTCCCCAAAAAGCATAGATACAAAAAGCAATGAAAAATATTACAGAAATGAAATCGGGCCAGGACATTCTTAATCTTACTCCTACTACCTATCGCTAAACGCCATCAAACAACCCTGTTCATGAAACCGTGGAATGCAAAAATATCTGCAGGATACGGGTTAGAAAAGTGCTGCTTCCACATCATTCCCTATGGTGCCAAAAGCCGCTTGACAATCCTGCCCCAACTGCAAATGATGGATGTTATTCCCGGTTCTGCAATCCGGACGGTTGGACTCATGAAAAGCCTCGAAATAACCAAATCCTCGTACGTAAAGATCTCTAAGAAAATCCCAAATTCAGCTGTCAATATAAAACAGTTCTTTCTGGGTTGGAAAAATCCTGCCATTAATCCAAGGTTATACATATTTTGAGTACATCTTCTGCTGATCATTTTTTTACCTAATATGGTAGTATCTACCTCCAGTAAACCAATTAATAGGTGCTTCAAAATCTAAAAAAGCCGCATCGCCACGGCCTGATGGACTGCTGGGAAGAAACCGAAAAATGATACATTGTCATGATTTGGTATAATGAAGGCAATGCCCTGCGTTACGCGGGATGTCACCTCATTTCATAATATTCCTTTCAAGAAAACATTAAGGCGGCGAAATTAACACCGCCCTTTTTCGACAAGGAAAATCCTGCTAGTAATCCTAGGTTTTAGACATCTTTTCGCTTAGGCTGACAGGCATGTAGGTCGAGGAGACAAAAAGAAGTGGTTAACACCCGGGGAGGGATACCCACAGAAAACGAAAAAACCGGCCATTTTTGGCCGGTTACATGATCAGTATTTGCCACCCACCTGCCACCATGCTAGCAGACGAGTGCGGGCTCTACGAATTCAGGTGGAGCGTTTCTGCCCCTATAACCACAAAAAACGCCTCTATTAAGGCGTTTTCA
>DUUE01000378.1 GCA_012841735.1 Bacillota bacterium
AGGAAGCCCTGTCCACCAGTTCATTCCTGTTTTTAATGTTAAAATGCAGTTTCAGCGGTTCGCTGAGGATTTTAATAATGCTTTTGCGCGGGTTTAAGGCTCCGCCCGGGTTCTGAAAGATAATCTGCACATCTTTGCGGAACTCAAAGAGTTCATCTTTATCCAGTGAGAAAACATCTTTGCCGCGCCAGTACACCTTTCCTGCCGTCGGTTCGATCAGATTGAGCATGATGCGGGCCAGGGTTGTTTTGCCCGAACCGCTTTCCCCCACGATGGCGATTGTTTCGCCGGAACGGACATCTAAGGAAACGCCGTCAACGGCATGAACATAATCAGGCGGTTTTCTGCTCAGCGTGGCAACCAGTGAGGCTTTTTTCACCGGAAACAATTTGACAACATTGTCAGCCTTCATAATTGTCCCGTTTACTTCAGACATATGGGCACACCCCTTTCTGAGATAATAAGACATTGACTGCCCCAAAGAAGCCGTTTCCTTAATTGGCTGTAGTCACCGGGGAAGAACTTTTTTCATATTCGGCTGTGCCGATCCAGCAGTAAGCAACATGTTCTTTCAAGGCATCAATGGTGACACAGGGCGGCTCCCCCTGTGTACAGACAGCACGGGCGGCAGGGCAGCGCGGTGCAAACCTGCACCCGGGCGGCAGGTTAATGGGGTCGGGAACGGTACCCTCTATTGTCGTCAGGTTTTCGCGGAATTCATCAATACTTAAAGTTGCTTCCAGCAGGCCCTTGGTATAAGGGTGGTAAGGATTTTCAAACAGGGAAAAGACATCGGCTGTTTCAACAATCCTGCCGCAATACATGACATAAATGCGGTCGCAGGTATCGGCAACAATGCCCAGGTTGTGGGTAATCAGCAACATGGCCATTTCCCGCTCTTTACACAGCTTTTTCAGCAACCTTAACACCTGTGCCTGAATGGTCACGTCAAGGGCGGTTGTGGGTTCGTCGGCAATCAGCAGTTTCGGGTCGCAGGAGATGGCAAGGGCAATGATTACCCTCTGCAGCATTCCGCCTGAAAGCTCATGGGGATACCGGTCCCAGATACGGGCGGTTTTGGGGAAACCAACCGATTCCAGGAGTGAAGGAATAATTTTCTTGGGGTCTTCATTTGGCCGGTGTATCCTTAATGCTTCTTCGATCTGACTGCCAACCTTCATCACGGGGTTTAAATATCCCAGGGGATCCTGGAACACCATGGCGATTTTCTTGCCCCTGTGTTCACGCATTTTTTCTTCAGGCAGCTTGGTCAGGTCTGTTCCCTCGTAGATTATTTCGCCTTCAGCGATATAGCCGGGATGCTGCAGCAGGCGCAGAACCGAGCGGGCCAAAACTGATTTGCCGCTGCCCGATTCTCCCACCAGGCCTACAATTTCACCGGCTCCCACTTTTAAGCTGACGCCGTCAACGGCATGGAGAGTCCCCCGCGTTAAATTAAAGAAAGTTTTCAGCCCCTTGATATTTAAGAGCAGATCATTCATCAACTAACCACTCCTAGGGTAAGTTTTTTGCCTTTATCTCTCTTTCAGGTAAGGATTGATTGCGTCGTTAATACCGTCTCCTATCAGGTTAAAGCTGAGCACGGTGAGGAAAATTGCCAGCCCCGGGAAGAGAGAAATCCACCAGGCATGGGAAATCCACCTCTGGGCGTTTTGCAGCATTTGCCCCCAGGTAATAATACTGGTGTCGCCTAGGCCCAAAAAGCTTAAGCCGGCTTCCATTAAAATTGCCCCGGAAATATTCATGGCCATGATAACCAAGACTGTCGGAATCACGGCGGGCAAAATCTCACTGAAAATGATATGAATCTTGCCGAAGCCC
>DUUE01000431.1 GCA_012841735.1 Bacillota bacterium
AGCGAATTTATTGTCCCCGACGCCTTTAATGATGTTGTTGGCAACCATGAAGTACACGCTGTCCTTTGCCCAGCTTGAAATTTTATCGTCATCGGCAAAGGCGGTGGGTTTTTCATAGTTGAGCTTGAAATTGCCGTCGGTTTCAAGGATCCAGCCTTCCATGGTAACCTTCTTGTAGGCGCGGGTCAGCATAGTTGCCGCCTGTTCGCGGTTCAGAAGCTGGTTTGGCGAAAAAGTGGTGGGGCTTGTGCCGAGGCGCGTACGGCATTGAGTCCCGGTACCGCTTCAAAGGTGAATTTCCCGCCATCGTCAGTGGTGACGGTGGTACTGGTGCCCAGCAGGCGGACGGTAGCATTTTTTGCCCCGTGGACATAGCCCGAAAAATGCTTTTGTTTAGTACAAAAAAAATTTTTCATTAAAAATATTAATTTGGATCTTTACATTTGTAAAACAAACTATTAGAATACTAACTAATGGCAGGAATACAGGGGGTGAGAAGATGCAAAAACAGGCGGAACATATTGCCGCTCTGGTGGGCATGCTGCCAGTCTTTATCGGAGCGGTGCTGGAGGGCATTGAAATTTCCACTCCATACAGGCTGAATGAAAGCGAAGAAAAAACCCTCATGTTCCTGCACCGCAATGAAGGCTCCCCCATGACCGCCTACAGCAAAAAAGTGGGCCTCAGCCGGGGCTCTTTTACCGGCGTGGTGGACCGCCTGCAGGCAAAAGGCCTGGTGGAGCGGGTGTCCGTCAGCCATGACCGGCGCAAATATGCCCTGGTACTGACGGCAAAAGGCAAAAATGTGGCCAAAAAAATAGACGCCCAGTTTAAAAGCCATATTGCCGCCAAAATGGCACTTCTCCCGCCGGCGGAACGGGACAAACTGGCCACTGCCCTGGAGACAGTCATTGCCGCTGCCGATTTGCTGACAGCCGGAAAGGAAGGATAATCATGCAAAATACAAAGCAAGCAACAGCCGGACAGGACAGGATTTTCATCCTGGAAAAAATGCCTGTCAACAAAGCAATCTGGACGCTGGGCCTCCCCACCATGGCGGCCATGCTCATCCAGGTCATTTACAATATGACCGACACCTTTTATATTGGCAAACTGAACGACCCCAACATGGTGGCCGGCATTGTCATTACCATGCCCATCTTTTTTGGCTTCCAGGCCTGCGGCAATATTTTCGCCGCCGGCGGCGCTTCCCTCATTTCCCGCCTTTTGGGCAGGGGGGAACGGGAAACTGCCGGCAGGGCTTCCGCCATCGCCTTCTGGTCGGCCACCGTGATCTTCCTGATCGTAACCGTTATCGGCCTGCTTTTTCACCGCCGCATCCTCCTGGCCTGCGGAGCCAGTCCCAATACCATCGGTTATGCCACAAGCTATGCCCTGGTGATGTTTATGGGCAGCCCCTTTGTCGGCCTGCAGCATGCCTTAAGCGGACTGCTGCGCTCCGAAGGGGCCACCAAGGAAGCCATGATTGGCATGATCTCCGGCTCCATCCTCAACATGATCCTGGACCCCATTTTCATCTTCGGCTTCGGCCTGGGGGTAGCCGGTGCCGCCATCGCCACCGTCCTCAGCAATATTGCCGGCTTTTGTTATTACCTCGCCTTTTACCTCCGCAAAAAAAGCCTGATCTCCATTTCCCCGCGAAAATACCGTTTTGACCTTTCCATCTACGGTGAAATCTTTAAAATCGGCATCCCCGCTTCCGTCGGCATGGTGCTGATGAGTCTCGGTTTCACCCTGACCAACGTGGTGGCCTCCGGCTTCGGCGACAATATTGTGGCGGCCAACGGGGTTGTCATGCGTATCACCAATATCGCCGTCATGATCACCATGGGCCTGTCCCAGGGCTGCCAGCCTCTCATGGGCTACAACTATGGCGCCAAAAAATATAACCGCCTTATTGCCGTCATCAGGCGCGCACTCACCATCAGCACAGTCATCGGCACTGCTTTTACCGTCATTTTCTACTTCCTGGCCGATACCTGGATCCGTGTCTTCATCAATGATCCGGAAGTAATCTACTACGGTGTGCGCATTATTCATGCCATGATTATTGCCCTGCCCATCATGGGAGTCCAGATGGTCCTCATGACCATGTTCCAGTCCCTGGGCAAAGCCATTGAATCGCTGATCATCTCCCTCGGCCGCCAGGGTCTTTTCTACATCCCTGCCCTCTTCCTTTTCAGCAGCCTCTGGGGCTTTGACGGCTTCAGGTTCTCCCATCCCTTCGGCGACATCGCCACCACCTGCCTTTCCGTCGCCTTCTTTTTCCGGCTGCGCCGGCAGCTTTTTGCGGCGGGGGAAACACCAAAAGAAGAAGCAGCTTACAATAGTTAAGTCAAAGCGGGGACGCCCCGCTTTTTTACTGCCCGCAGGCCCCGTCCCCACAGCGCCCCAAGGAAAATATAAACAAGCATCCACGGCAGGATAGTCTTTTACGGTTAGCGAATAATAGAACCGTCCGGGTACAACCTGCCGAAAAAAGCAATTTTCGCACCAAAAGGAGCTAAAAGCATGAAAATAATGCACCTGATCAGCGGCGGGGAAACGGGAGGCTCCAAAACCCATGTCCTCACCCTGGTACAGGAACTGCAAAAACAAGCGGACGTCACCCTCATGTGCCTGATGGCAGGCGCTTTTTATGCCGAGGGCAAAGCCATGGGCCTTGACATCCGCACCCTGGAACAGAAAAAAAGATACCACCTGCACGCCGTCCGGGAACTGGGCCGCCTCCTGACGGAGGAGGGTTACAGCCTCCTGCACTGCCACGGCCCCCGGGCCAATTTTATCGGCGCCCTGGTGAAAAAGTTTTACCGCATCCCCACCCTTACCACCATCCACAGCGACTTCCTGCGGGATTTTGAACACAACTATTATAAAAACAAAGTGTATACCACTTTAAACACCCTGGCCCTGAAAACTTTCGACGGCTATCTCGCCGTATCCGAAGATTTCAAAAATATGCTGGTCGCCCGCGGCTTCCCCGCGGAAAAAATCACCGTCATCTATAACGGCATCGATTTTGCGGCGCCCGTAAAAACCGTTACCCGGGCGGAATTCTGCCGGCAATATAACCTCTCCCTCCCCGGGGAAGCAAAAGTGGTGGGCATCCTGGCCCGCCTGCACCCCATCAAGGGCCACGAAGTTTTCCTGCAGGGAGCCCGCCTCATCGCAGAGGCGGAACCCGCCACCCACTTCCTCTTGGGGGGCGACGGCGAAGAGCGGCAAAAACTGACGGCCCTGCGGGACAAGCTGGGCCTGACGGAAAGAGTCCACTTTGCCGGGCATGTCAGCGAGCCGCCGGCCTTTATGCAGGCCATCGACATCAACACTTTAACCTCCCACAGCGAAAGCTTTCCCTATGTGCTTCTGGAAGGGGCCCTGCTGCGCAAACCGGCCGTCAGCTCACAGGTGGGAGGCATCGCCAAGCTCATCACCCACGAAAAGACGGGCATGCTTTTCCCGCCCGGCGACGCAGCCGCTTTTGCCGCCCACACGCTCACCCTCCTGCGTGACAGCGCCCTGGCTAAAAAAATGGGCGACAAGCTGTATCACCATGCCAAAGCAAACTACTCCCTGGCAGGCCTGGCCGACGCCCACCTGCAGGTTTATCAACACTACGGGAAAGGAATGAAGTAAATGAAGCTTCTCGACGACAAAGGCAGATTGTTTGGTCTTATCAATCTTATTGACTTGCTGGTTTTAATCCTGGTGGTTGCCGTCCTGGCGGGAGGCGCCTATAAACTCACCCGGCCGCCCAAATCAGGCGATGCCGGCGCCGGCGACAAAGTAACGGTACTGGCGCTTGTTTCCAATGTGAGCCAGTATACCGTGGATGCCGTGACCGTGGGCAGCAACGTCTTTGACCCCACCTCCAAGGGACATATGGGCAAAGTCACCAAGGTGGAAGTAGTACCCCACCGGGAACCGGTGGAAACGGCTGACGGCCGGGTGGTAATGGCGGAAGTGCCGGAACGTTTTGATATCTTCCTTACTTTTGAAGCTGTGGCCACCGTCACAGATTATTCCGTCCGCAGCGCCTCCTACGACCTGCGCGTGGGCGCCACCGTTACCCTGGGCAGCAGGGACTTCATGGTCAGCACCACCGTTTTGCGTGTTGACATTGCGGACTAAATAACCTCCCAGCCAAAGGAGAGAACCTTCCATGTATGCTCACAGTCTAACCGGCAAGGCCCTGCACAAAACCGCCCATATGCTGGACAACTGCTACCGGGGAAGCAAACTTGCCGCCCTGGCCGACAGGCTGTCCGCCTTTCTCTCCCGGACCTTTAATAACAGCCGCCTGGCACAGCTTTTCTGGTTCCGGGACGTATCTCTTCCCGCCTGGCAGCACAGCCTCCTCTACCGTCTCTTTTTCTTTGTCCAAGAGCTTGGCAAAAAATGCTTCCTGCTGCTTTCCCGTCTCCTGGCAGCTGCCCTCCCCGTAAGCACAGCCTGCCGCCTGTACAACTTCATTCTTTCCCGCCCCTGCCTGCTCTTTCTCCTCCTGGGGGCACTGGGCGCAGCGGCCTTTTCCTTCCTTTCCCCGCCCAGAGCACTGCTGCTCCCTGTGGCAGCCGCAGTTGGCCTTCTCCTCATGCACAAGCCGGCCTGGGGGCTCTATCTCCTCGCTTTCAGCCTGCCCGTCATACCCAACGAAGCGCTGCTGCTTTTGGCCATCCTGGCAGGCATATCCTTTTTTGCACACCGCCTGCGCACAGGCAACCTCACCCTTTTGCCCCTGGCCGTTGAACCCGCCCTTGTCCTTTACCTGCTGACAGCCACCGTTGCCACCCTGGCATCTGCCACTATTACCGGCAGCCTGCGCGATTACATCATCTACCTCTGCTCATTTCTCGTCTTCTTTGTCCTCATCAACCAGCTGCAGACAAAAAAAGAACTGCACATTTACCTTAATTTTGCCCTGGCCGGCGCGCTCCTGGTAGCCCTCTACGGCATCTACCAGTATATCTTCGGCGCCCCCATGCAGTCCGGCTGGGTGGACGCCACCCGCAACCCCCTCATCGGCGTCCGGGTTTATCCTTTCTTCGGCAATCCCAATGTAATGGCCGAATACCTGATCCTCATCATCCCCT
>DUUE01000160.1 GCA_012841735.1 Bacillota bacterium
ATGGCCGTAATACATTTCCGAATTAAAGCGCCGCATGCGGCTGATTCCCTGATGTCCCAGTGAGCGCAGGACAGCTTCACATTCGGCGGCAAAAACAACTTCTTCTTTACCGATTTCCAAAAGTTGCGGGATTTGACGGTAAAGTGTATCCACCTGCTGTGCCGCCAGGCGAAACTGTTCCAGCTCGTAAGCAGATTTTACCTGCCGTACTTCCCTGATGGCGGGTGCGGCATTCAGCAGTTCCGACTGCGGAAATACTTTTTGCAGCCGGAAAAAAATCTCCGCCGGCAAAACATCCATTTCCACGCCCAGGCGGCGCGGTGTGCCGCGAGCGGCAATTGCAGCGCCCATATCACTGAAACCGTTGATGGGAACAACGGGGATTCCCGCTTCCGCTTCCGCCCGTGCGAGATTTTTCCGTACCAGGCCGAAACTTTCACCCGCAGCCGGCACATACACATACTGGCACTGCATGGTGCCGGAAAGGTAATACATGGACATATTTTGGGCGGCCAGCACACCGTCAAGCCCCAGTTGTCCCATTTTTTCCTGCAGCGCCGCCGCGCGCCGGGCAAGCTCCGACTTTTGCATCTACATCTCTCCTTTGGCCTAATTTACCTTCCCTGCCGCAGGCCGGGTTTTTCCCCTGTGCAGCCTCCGCCGCAGCCCGCCGGGCGGTATTTTTTCCGCCTTAAGCGTTTGTGCGGATACATACTGATTTTACCACACCATCAGGGTTGAGACCAGCTTGACCGCCGCCGGAAAGGCACACCCGGCACAAACACTCCAAAAAATATGGACAAATTTTTTTTATTTTCCCACTTTTCATTCTTTTCAAACTGTAAATAATGGGTTATATTATGAATAGGAAAATTTTGTGCGGCCGGGCGGCCGGACAATTAGTTTAACTTCCATAATTCTATCAGCAGCCTAACTGCATTTGCCCCCTTGCGCAGGGGGCGCTTTTTTTTCAGCCGCAAGTCTTTCCTTACGCTGTCAATTGTGCATGCCGCAAGTATTAGAATATTTAGACTTGTCAACTGATTGGCGGCAGGATATAATAGATTTTAGAATTGAACGACTATTGTGACAGAGCACGCAGACTACTTGGGGGAGGGATGCTTCAGGACAGGCAGTATTTTTTCAGTAGTTGTCGTTTTTGGGGGTCACCACCGGACTTTTACGGATTACAGTTTAGAAACAGCACCTCCCGCCGTACGGGACGCAGCTCGAGATAAACATAAAGGAGGATATGGAATGACATTCCCATCCCTGCGCAAGTTAGGCTGCTTGCTATTAGTTCTGTTGTTGGTTTTTGCAGTAGGCTGCTCAGGCAAAAATGCCGACCCCGGCAACAATAACAACAATAACAATAACAATAATACCGCGGATCCGGGGACTGAACCGACAGGCCCTGTGTACGGCGGTGACTTTAAATGCATTCAGGCCGGCGGGCCCACCGTGTTGGGCTGGATGCCAGAATTCGGCACTTCCGACTATTCCTTTTCCATGATTGCAGCAGAACCGTTGCTGGCCGTTTCTTCCGACAGGACACTGGAAGGAGTGCTGGCTGAGAATTTTGAAGAAGACCCCGAAAACATGACTATCACTTTCTACCTGCGTAAAGGCGTCAAATTCCACGACGGTTCCGACTTTAATGCAGACGTGGTCCTCTGGAACTTTGATATCGGCAGCAGATACAGCCCCTTCCAGAGCAGTGACGTCAAGGAAGTGGTAAAGCTTGATGATTATACCGTTCAGATGGTACTCAACAAATGGAGCAACCAGCTGCTGGAAAACATCGGCATCACACTGATGTTCTCCAAAAAATCTTTTGATGACAACGGGGGCGAAGAAGGCGGCGGCATTGAATGGGCACGTTTCCATGTCGTGGGTACTGGTCCCTTCAAATTGAAGGAATTTAACCGTGACAACAATCTTGTTTTTGTCAAGAATGAAGATTACTGGGGCGAAGGTCCATATCTTGACAGCATAGAGTTTCTCTTCATCCCGGAAGCCACAACGGCATCCGCCATGATGGAGGCCGGTTCGGCGCATATGTGGAGCGGTGCACAGCCGCAGCACCAGAAAGAGCTGGAGGAAAAAGGCTTTGTCAGACAAACCGCCTGGGCGGGTATCCAATCCCTCCTGGTACCCAACACCGTGGATACTTCACCCCTGCAGGACAGGCGCGTACGTGAAGCCATTGAATATGCCATTGACAAGCAGGGCATTTGTGATGTTTTGGGCTACGGCTACCTGGAAACACTCAACACCATTGCACCCAAAGGCGACTGGGGCGGCGACAGGGAATTCCGCAGCTATGACCCGGAAAAAGCCAAGGCACTCCTGGCCGATGCCGGTTATGCCAACGGTTTCGAAGTGAGTCTCCTGGCCAATGCCGCCAGCGGCGGCCGCAATGAAACCGCCGAAGCGCTGGTCGACATGCTGGGTAAGGTGGGAATTAAAGTAAACCTGGATATTGCCGATACCGCCCGCTACTACAATGCGATGTTCGCCAACGGCTGGGAAGGCCTGATTCTGGGAATCGGCGGACAGGACGCTTCCTTCCTTACCTCTATCTCCCGCTGGTGGGGTCATGAAGCTTTCGTTTACCCGAGTTGGGCCAAAACGGAAAAACTGCTGCAGCTGTCCCAGGAAGCAATGCTGAAACCCACCCGCGAAGAACAGAAAGCGGCCACGGAGGAAATTGTCTATCATATCGCCGAAGAAGCTCTTGTCATCCCGCTGACAAACTCCAAGACAGCCTTCATGCGTGTTCCCGGGCTGCATACCGATTATCTGGAACAGGGGATGACCCGTTGGAGAGTAAACGTAATGTGGCTGGAGAAGTAATAAAAATAAGAATAAAGCACGCCGCAGGGCGTGCTTTTACTTTTCTCCTCTTTCCAATCTTTTTAACTTTTCTCCTTGCCAAGGATAGTTTCCCAATATATAATATATTCAGAATTTACCCTATCTTCTGCATATTCTACCCACAGGGGAGGATGCTTACAGAAAGGACTGTGGCCGTTCCTGCAACAGTTGTTTTGGGAGGGGTGTCAACTACTGGTCCCAGATAATAGTGCCCCACTTATTCCTGCAGTAATTACCCCTGTTCACCTGCTTAGTTTAATGAATAAGGAGGCAAAGAGATGACATTAAAACTGCTGAAGAAGGTTGGCTGCATCGTTTTCATTCTGTTATTGGTGCTTGCTGTGGGCTGCGGCAAAAATAATGAGCCCGGACCGGGCCCGGTACAGCAGGAGCCGCAAAACGAAGAACCGCAGAATGAAGAGCCTGCAGGCCCTGTCTCCGGCGGTATTTTGCGTGTGCTGATGCCCTCGGGGCCCGTGGTACTCGGATGGTCGCCGGAATTTGCTCCCAGTGACTATGCCTTCGCCATGGTAGGCGTCGAACCGCTGCTGGCCGTTTCTTCCGACCGGGGGCTGGAAGGCGTACTGGCCGAGAACTTCGACGAAGATCCGGAGAATATGACAATTACTTATTACCTCCGCAAAGGGGTAAAATTCCATGACGGCTCCGATTTCAATGCCGACGTGGTCCTGTGGAACAATGAAATGGGACAAAAATACAGCCAGCTGCAAGGCGATGATGTCCGGGAAGTGGTAAAGGTTGACGATTACACCGTCCGCTACGAACTGAACAGGTGGACGAACCAGCTGCTTGAAGGCCTCGGCATTTCGCTCATGTTCTCCAAGCATTCTTTTGAGCAAAACGGAGGGGAAGAAGGCGGCGGTATTGAGTGGGCGCGTTTTCATCCCGTCGGTACCGGCCCCTTTAAACTGAAAGAATTCAACAGGGACAACAACCTGATCTGGGAAAAGAATGAAAACTACTGGGGAGAAGGCCCTTACCTGGACGGGATTGAAATCAGATTTGTGCCCGATGCCGGAACAGCCCAGGCCATGATGGAAGCCGGGGATGCGGATATGTGGTCGGGTGCCGTTCCCGCCCAAAACCAGAAAGAACTTGAAGAAAAAGGTTTTGTCCGGCAATCCGCCTGGGCCGGTATTCAGTCCGTTCTGGTGCCCAATACAGTAGACACCAGCACTCCCCTGGCCGATTTAAGAGTCCGTGAAGCCATTGAATACGCCATTAACAAGCAGGGGATCTGCGATGTCCTGGGGTATGGATATCTTGAACCGCTGAACACTGTTGCGCCTCCGGGAGACTGGGGCGGCGACAAAGTTTTCCGCCCATATGACCCGGACAAAGCAAAACAACTGTTAGCCGAAGCCGGTTATCCCAACGGCTTTGAAACGACCCTGGTGGCCAGCGCGTCCAGCGGCGGCCGCAATGAAGTTGCCGAGGCGCTGGTTGGCATGCTGGGTGAGGTGGGTATTAAAGTTAACCTGGATATTGCCGATACGGGCCGCTTTACCGGCATGATGTTCGGCAACGGCTGGGATGGTTTAATGCTTGGCTTCTCCGGGCAGGATACCACTTACCTGACCTCAACCACCCGCTGGTGGGGACACAATGCTTTTGTTTACCCGAGCATGTATAAGTCCGAGGAATTCCTCGAAATGTGCCGGGAATCTGTCTTAAAAACAACACGTGAAGAACAGAAAGCCATTACGGAACAAATAGTTTATTATATGGCTGAAAATGTCATGGTAATCCCCCTGACAAACTCCAAAACAGGTTTCATCCGCACACCCAAGGTGCATACAGACTACCTGGACCAGGGGATGACCCGCTGGAGAACAAACCTGATCTGGCTGGAAAAATAAAAAAGTAAAGCACGCCCGCGGGCGTGCTTCTTTTTTTTACTGCCTTTCCCGCAAAGAAAACGGCGATCCTGCTCCCGCTTTCTTCCGCGCAGCAAGCCGGCCGACCGCCAGGATCAGCAGGCTGGCAAGCAGCCCCGGGAAGATCGGTTCAACCGGCCACGGCTGCAATACGAACCATGCCAGCACCACAAGGGGTGCCAAAATTGCCGCCCATGTCCCCGCCTTGCCGCCGATTTTTCCCGGCAGGAAAAGAGCGGTAATCATGGGCAGGAAAGCCGCTACGCCGCGAAAGCCGTGAGACAGGTATGCCCATTCCAGGATCATGGCGTCGGCGCCGGACACCAGCACCACAGCCAGTGACAGCCCGAATAAAGCAAGTATTAAGATACGGGACACGGCCAGGACTTTTTTGTCACCGGCCCGGGGACAGAGACGCTGGTAAATATCCCTGTTTAAAATGGTACAGATACCCAGCGCCAGGCCTGCGCCGGTACCGATGGCGGCAAAAAACAGTGTGGCAAGGACAACCCCGGAAAGCCATGCCGGCAAATACCGGACAATAAAAAGGGGCAGCGCCTGGACAGCCGTAATTTCTGGATGTTGCACCCTCATATAGAGGCCGATGAAAACACCGCCCAGTCCGATCAGCGGACCGATAACTGCACTGAGCAGCGTGCCCGTGCGCGAGGCGCGCAGGCTCCTGGCGGCCATAATGGCCTGCAGGTAAAGCTGCCCTGTAAGCACTCCGATAAGAAGGGAAACAAGCGTGGAAAGATCTTTTCCCGGTGTGTTGACGAAAAAGGTAAAAAAGGGATCGCGGGGCAGCATTGCCGCCATCTCCCCCGCTCCGCCAAAGAACCGCAGGGCCAGCAGACCACCGGCGAGCAGACTTGCAGCCGTCAGGATTGTTTTCGCCGTTCCCAGTATGCCGGCACCCCACACGCCGCCAAATAAAATATAGACAATCATGAGCACAACCGCCAGGACGGCAGCCGTGGTAAAAGG
>DUUE01000049.1 GCA_012841735.1 Bacillota bacterium
AGGACAGGCGGAAAACATTTTTACCGCCAATGAAAGCGAATTTGCCGCGGCCCTGCAGACTTTCCGCGAGACTGGCATTTATCCGGAGGGTGAAACACTGCTGGCTGATGTGGAGGCAAAATTGGCTCTTTACCTTGAGTCATTTGCCGCCATGAAAAGAGACACGGAAGAGGGCCAGGATCCGGCCGGCCGTTATTCCGGCGAATCTTTTCCGCTTTACCAGTCATTGGCTGACAACCTGCGCCAGTTGCAGAACCTGAACAAACAGAAACTGCAGGAACTGGCCGCTGACCACAACAATGCCCTGGACACCCTACTGCTTTTTGTCGGCTTTGTTGCCGTCATCGCCTGTCTTTTTGCCATTATGCTGGGAGCAAGTTTTATCTATTCTGTTTTCCGGCCGTTGCGCCTCCTGGCAGAGCGACTGCGGCAGATGCGGCTTGGCGATTCCCCGGGAGTTGCTGCTGTGGCAACCAGCGAAGAATTTGATGAGGTAACCAGAGAATTCGGCCTGATAAATAAACTTTTACGCGATTATGAACGTTTTTATAAATACAGCCGCTTGGCTGCAGAGAGGGAAGACGGTGGGGGAAGTGCGGCGGACGCTGCCCCGGATTCTCAAACGGCTGACAGCAGACCCCGGAGGGTAACAGAACTGCGGATGGACCTGGAAGACATATCTGTCCGCGACCTGGTGGAAACGGCCATTCAGACACTCAAATCCCAGGCGGAAGCCAAAGATATCCGGCTTCTGCAGGAAGTTCCCCCCGACCTGCCCCCTGTTGAAGCAGATGTTCACAAGGTGTTGTGGGTACTGACAAATCTCATTGGCAATGCCCTGCGTTTTACTCCCAGCGGCGGAAAGGTTGTTGTCTTTGCCCGCGCCGAAGACGGGCAGGTTCTGCTATCCGTCAGTGATACCGGGGCAGGGATGGACCAGGCGGAACAGGAGCTGCTTTTTACCAGGTTTGCACAACAAGCGGGAGAAAAGAAAAAGGAACGTAAAAGCGGCCTCGGGCTAACCATTGCCAGGGAAATTATCCAGGCACACCATGGCCGTATCTGGGTGGAAAGTGAAAAAGACAAGGGAACAACTTTCACTTTTACCATCCCGGTAAAAAAACAGGAACAGGAGAACGGTCAAAGCGGGTGAGTTTAAAAATATCAATGGAAGCGGGGGAAGAGCATGAAAATTTATCTTTTCAGCGGCAGCCCCAATGCTGACGGTCTGACGGCAGCCTGCTGCCGCGCGGCGGAAGCCGGAGCGAAAAAAGCGGGTGCGGAAACAGTCTGGGTTAATCTCAATGCCAGGAAGGTGGAACGCTGCCGTGCATGCGGCAACGGCTGGGGCACCTGCCGGGAAGAGCATGTCTGCACCGGGATTGAAGATGATTTTCAACAGCTGCACAGGCAGCTTGCGGAAGCTGACGGCTTAATTATTGTTACCCCTGTGTACTGGGGCGGACTGAGCGAGTCAACGGCGTCCTTTTTTGAGCGGCTGCGGCGTTGTGAGGCATTTAAGCAACACCTGCCGGGCAACAGGCAAAGCATCCTGCGTGCCAAACCGGCTGTGGCCGTGGCTGCGGCCGGCGGTTCGGGCCGCGGCACCGTCAGCTGCCTTGTCGACCTGGAAAGACTGCTTAACCATCTGGGCGCAGAAATTTTTGACCTGTTTGCAGTGACGCGCAGGTCCGGACAGTATAAACTGGCTGCCCTTGAGGCCTGCATCGCCGCAATGGCTGCAGCAGGCAAATAATAAGGCGGCAGTGTGAACAAAGAACAGTAAAATAAAACATGGTGGGGGCACCATGTTTTATTTTGTTCGGGACGCTCACCGGTTTTGCGCCATTCATGCGTTGCGGACAACCAGAATCTCTTCCGATTTCGCACAAACACTGTTGCGGCAGGCGACCACAAAAACTCTGCCCAGTGTACCCGCCGGCACTTCCCAGATAATCTCGGCCACCGGCTGGGTTGCCGAGGGACAGTCAATACCGATTAAAGTGGCATTTTCACAGGCTTCCGTTCCCGTGGGCTCCAGGAAGAAGAAAGCTCTTTGCACAACATGCGTAAAGGTGGCCCTGACAATCACGCGGGCAGGCAACTGGACCGCATTATCGACAACAGGCAGGGGTTCCCCTGCTTCGGAAAGAATTTGCAGCGAAAGCACCCGGAAGGCATCGGGCTTGGGCGGAGCGGCCGGTTTGGGGATACAGATAACCTGGCCGATAAAAATGATATTGGGATTTTTTATCTGCGGATTGGCGGCCTGCAGTTGGGCAACAGTTACGCCAAAACGCCTGCCGATGAGAAAAAGGGAATCCCCCCTCTGAACCGTATAGAGTTGGCCGCTGCACTTTTTGGGAGGAGGCGGAATCTGGTTTTGTGAAACGGCAACCAGGGCACCTCTGCCTTTTTTGCTGTCACTCAAGAATATCACCTCCTTCATGAACACTTTCTGCTATACTATATGCAAAGCAGGGCAAAGGTGCGGCAGAAACTGCATTATTCATCTTGTCAAAAACAGCCGGCAGGGTGAAAAGGTTATTTTTATGTGTTTTCCCGGCATGTTATTCATGATAAAATCAGGAAAGACCGGTTATGATCGTATCAGGATAGGGAGTAAGAGCTTTGAAAAAGAAGACATATCTTTTTTTGTTGGCTGATCTGTCCCTGTTGTTGGTGGCTGCCGTCTGGGGTCTCACTTTTGTTACCGTAAAAAATGCCATTGCTCTGCTGCCCCCGTTTAGTTTTAATTTTTACCGCTTCAGCCTGGCTGCCCTGGTTATGATTGCCATTGCCTTGCTGAAAGGGGAAAAGCTGCGTCTGCAGACGGTGCAAGCCGGACTGCTGGTGGGATTTTTTCTTTTCAACGGTTATTCCTTCCAGACAGTAGGCCTGGCATATACTACCGCGGCCAATGCCGGCTTTCTGACCGGGCTGTCGGTTGTCCTGGTTCCCATTGTCACGGTCGTTCTTACCAGGCGGCGGCCTCAGGCGGGTGTTATGGCGGGTGCCGCCTGTGCCGCCTGCGGTTTGGCCGTTCTTTCCCTGGCGGATCTGGCCGGATTTTCCGCCGGGGACCTGCTGGTACTGTGCTGCGCACTCTTTTTTGCTCTGCATATTGTTTTTGTAGGCCGCTTTAGTCCCCACCATCCCACTGTCTGGCTGGTTGCGGTACAGATTGCAACAGTGGCTGTGTTGAGCGGCCTTTCCGGCCTGCTGCTGGAGGGAGGGATCCAAAAGCCGGTTGTGGCCGAGACAGGCACGGCTTTGCTCATTACGGCACTGTTTGCCACCTGCCTGGCTTTTTTCACACAGAACTATATGCAGCGCTTTACTTCTCCCGGCCATACGGCCATTATCTTTGCCAGTGAGCCTGTTTTTACCGCTTTTTTTGCCGTGCTGCTGCTGCGGGAAACGCTATTGCCCAATACCTACCTGGGAGGGGCGCTCATTGTCGCCGGCATGCTTTTGGCGGAATTAGGAAACTTCTTCCGGCCTGCAAAGCGGCAGGAGGCTAACGCCGGTCAAAAGCACAATGAAACCAAAAAGCCTGCAGGAGGATTTAACTGATCCATCCTGCAGGCCATTTTTTATTTCTACAGTATTTTGCTCAAAAAAGAGCGGGTGCGCCGGTTTTGCGGGTTGGTAAAAATTTCTTCCGGGGTGCCTTCTTCCACGATGAGACCTTCATCCATAAACATGACCCTGTCGCTCACTTCACGGGCAAAACCCATTTCGTGGCTGACAATCACCATGGTCATTCCTTCCAGCGCCAGGCTTTTCATCACATCCAGCACTTCCCCCACCATTTCCGGGTCCAGGGCTGATGTGGGCTCGTCAAAAAGCATGATTTTAGGCCGCATTGCCAGTGCCCTGGCAATGGCCACACGCTGCTGCTGCCCGCCGGAAAGTTTTTCCGGGTACTGGTGGGCTTTGTCCTGCAACCCCACACGGGTCAGGAGGGACATGGCCAGTTCTTCTGCTTCCCTTTTGCTTTGCCGGCGTACTTTCAGCGGGGCAAGGGCCACATTCTGCAGCGCCGTCATATGGGGAAAAAGATTGAAACGCTGGAAGACCATGCCCACTTCCTGACGGACCAGGTTGATATTTGTCTTGGGGTCCGTGACAGTAATGCCGTCAATAATTATTTGGCCCGAAGTTGCTTCCTCCAGCCGGTTTAAACAACGGAGAAAAGTGCTTTTGCCGGAGCCGGAAGGGCCGATGACCACAACCACTTCTTTGGGTGCCACGTGGCAGGAGATGCCGCGGAGCACTTCCTGGCTGCCGAAACGTTTTGTCAGGTTATTCACCGTGATCATCTTTGCCGAACACCCTTTCCAGATATGATACAAACTGCGAGATGGTGGTGGTCATGACCAGGTAGATAAAAGCAACAATAATATAAGTTTCAAAGGCACGAAAATTGCGTCCCACTATGATTTTCCCGGACATCATCAGTTCCTGCAGGGTAATGACGGAAACGAGGGATGAATCTTTCAGCATGGCAATAAACTCGTTGCCCAAAGGAGGGATGCTGCGTTTAAAAGCCTGGGGCAGGATGATATA
The DNA here is from genome assembly GCA_012841735.1 of Bacillota bacterium. Classification (GTDB taxonomy): domain Bacteria; phylum Bacillota; class Dethiobacteria; order Dethiobacterales; family Dethiobacteraceae; genus DUUE01. The sequence continues at coordinate 4,573 of DUUE01000049.1, forward strand.
ACGCATGGCCTGGGAGTAGGTCATCCCCAGGGAGCGGGCTGCTTCCATTTGCCCCTTATGGATGGACTGAATCCCTGCCCGGAAGATTTCGGCTATATAGGCGCCGCTGTTCAAGCTTAGGGTAAGGGAAGCCGAGAAATATGCAGAAAAAGAATTCAGTCCCAAAAGCTGCGGCAAGCCGTAATAGAAGAGTACAATCTGGGTTAAAAGCGGTGTGCCCCGGAAAAAATCGGTATAACAGCGGGCAGCCAGGGAAAAGGGCCTGAAACGTGACAGCCGCATGAGGCTGATGAAAAGACCGATCACCGTGCCGCAGCCTACAGCGATCACAGTGAGCTGGATGGTCAATTTTGTCCCCTGCAGCAGGAGCGGCAAATATTCAATAACTTTGTCAAAGCGCAAGTCCAATTCTCCCCCTCACAAAAAACAGGGGGCAATACGCCTGTATTACCCACCTGCCTGTACTGCCGGGTAATTGCGGTTAAAGCAAACCGGCTTAATCCAGACCAAGATATTTGGTAATGGCAAAGTCGCCGGTGGTGGCGTTCTGCACACCCACAGTCTTACCTTTCAGGTCTGACAGTTTTTTAATGTCCGAGTCTTCTTTTACCACTACATACTGTGTTGCTTCAAAATACGGGTCGGAGAAAGTTACCTGTTCTTGACGTTCCTCGGTAATTGTCATGGCGGAGATAAT
>DUUE01000466.1 GCA_012841735.1 Bacillota bacterium
ATTTTCCGCCAGCAGCATATCTGCATAACGCGCAAAAAGAGGAATTGCGGCGGAGGGCAAATTGATGCCCATGGTTCCAGCCAGCTCCACCATATCTTCAAACATTGGCAGTTTCCCCCCGGCGTCTTTTTTGTTCCAGGTAAAGATGGAGCACGGCAATATCGGCGGGAGAAACACCGGAGATACGACTGGCCTGCCCGAGAGAACGGGGTTTTACGGCGGCCAGTTTTTCTGCAGCTTCCCGGGAAATTCCTTTCAGCTGCCGGTAGGGGAAGTCTTCCGGCAGCAACTTTTCCTCCATTTTTTTATATTTTTCGATTTGCTGCTCCTGTTTCAGGATATAGCCTGCATATTTAATCTGGATTTCCACCTGTTGTGCCGCCGCCGCGGAGACCCGCCTTGTCTCCCCGAGCAGCGCCAGGATATCGTCATAATGCAGTTCATGGCGTCGGAGGAGCTGGTCCGCACGGACAGAACCGGAAATGGGGGGGCTGCTTTTTGCTGCCAGATAAGCATTTACACGGTCACTGGCGGTGATGCTTTTTGCCCCCAGCCTTTCCAGCTCCTCTTCTATTTCCTGCTTTTTACTGAGAAAGCGCCGGTAACGTTCAGCGCCGATGAGGCCGACCCGGTGTCCCAGGGGGGTTAGCCTCATGTCCGCATTATCCTGGCGCAAAAGCAGCCTGTATTCCGCCCTGGAGGTCATCATCCTGTAGGGTTCTGCCGTACCCTTTGTCACCAGATCATCTATCAGGACGCCGATATAGGCCGTGGAACGGTCAATTATAAGCGGTTCCTTGCCTTGCAGGGACAGGGCGGCGTTAATGCCCGCCACTATGCCCTGGGCGGCCGCTTCTTCATATCCCGATGTACCGTTGATCTGTCCCGCACAGTAAAGACCTTCCACAGCCATTGTTTCCAAAGTGCTCTTTAATTGCAACGGATCCAGGCAGTCATATTCAATGGCATAACCGGGGCGCAGGATCTGCGCTTTTTCCAGTCCCGGCACAGAATGTATCATGGCCACCTGCACGTCTTCCGGCATACTGGTGGACAAACCCTGGATATAATATTCCGCCGTGTGGCGTCCTTCAGGTTCCAGGAAAATCTGATGCGCAGGCCTGTCCCGGAAACGGACAACTTTGTCCTCAATTGAAGGACAATAACGGGGGCCCACTCCTTCAATATCCCCGGAATACAGGGGTGAACGGTGCAGATTGGCCAGGATGATGCTGTGTGTTTCCTCCGTAGTATGGGTAAGCCAGCAGGAAACCTGCTCCCTGTGCTCCGGTTCCCCTTCAAAGGAAAAAGCATAATTTTCTGCATCTCCCGGCTGTTCCACCGTCTTGCTGAAATCAATGGAATCCCTGTGAATCCTGGCGGGTGTACCCGTTTTAAAACGCATCATTTTCAGCCCCAGCTGCTGCAGGGAAGAGGACAGGCGGACACTTGCCGGCTGCCCGCTTGGTCCGCTGCGGTAGTGCAGTGAGCCGATAATAATCCTGCCACGCAGGTAAGTGCCGGTTGTTATTACCACCCTGTCAGCCCGGTAGCGGGCACCGGTCCTTGTTACCACGCCCCGGACCTTTCCACCCCTGGCCAGTATCCTTTCCACCATGGCCTGCCGCAGGTGGAGGTTGGGGGTGTTTTCCAGGGTGCGCCGCATCTCCCACTGGTAAAGGCGCTTGTCCGCCTGGGCACGGAGTGCATGCACGGCAGGCCCTTTGGCAGTATTTAACATCCTGATCTGGATTCTTGTCCTGTCGATGTTTTTGGCCATCTGCCCGCCCAAAGCATCTATTTCCCGGACAAGATGCCCTTTGGCCGGACCGCCGATGGCCGGATTGCACGGCATCAGGGCAACGGCATCCAGGCTGATTGTTAAAAGCAGCGTCCGGCAGCCCAGGCGTGCAGCCGCCAGGGCAGCCTCGCAGCCCGCATGTCCCGCACCGATGACAATTACATCGTATTCTCCGGCAAGGTATGTCATGCTTTTACACTCCGCTCTGCTACTTTCCAATACAAAAAGTACTGAATATTTCCTGCAAGAGGTCGCTGCTCACATTTTCACCGGTGATTTCACCCAACGCTTCCAAGGCACCGTTCAGGTCAATGGCCAAAAGGTCTATTTCCATGCCTGCTTTCGTGGCGGCAAGCAATTCCACAAGCGCCGCCTGAGCGCGGGTAAGGGCATTTTTGTGGCGGACGGAAGTTACCACCGCTCCTTCACCGGCAGTGATGCCACCGGCAAAGACTGTGTCCGTAATGGTTTTTTC
>DUUE01000125.1 GCA_012841735.1 Bacillota bacterium
AAAAGCGGTTGCCTGCGCAACCGCTTTTTTATTCACCGGTTTTTTTTGCGGACCAGATTTTAAGTATATAATCAAGGATTTTTTCCTGTTCGGGCAGTGACAAATCAGGAAAACGGACACCCAGCACCAGCTGGCCTTCTTCGCCTGTTTTTCGGCGCACTACCTCTGCCTGTGTTTCCAGGGCATAGTCCACTTCCTCCAGCGGAATCCAGACATCAAGCATCTCTCCCACCGCCAGGACGGCGGATGTGAGAATACTGGCGCCACCGCGGGAAATATCCAGCATACAGGCCTGCTGCCAGTGCGGGGCCTGCAGTTTCGCCTGCTTTTTTGTCCGCAGATAAATGATTTTTGCCGTCTTCAGGCGGTAATCACTGCGCTGGTCCAGGCGGTCAATTGCCGCCTGCTGCCGCACCTCGCACAGCAGTTTTTCCTTATTGCAGCCGGAAATCACAGCCGGAAAGGAATACCTGGCATCATCCGGCACAACAAAGGAAACGGTCACACACATCCCCTCCGTCATATCCTGCAGGTGACAGGCGGACGGCGCCAATATTTTTAACAGCAGGGTATGGTCGGTAAAATCTGTGATCTGCGCCTGCAAGCCAAATGCGGGGGCTGTTACAGTGACCCGTTTCCCCACACCAATTTTTTTCTGCTGCACCGCTCCGGTAATAGTTAAAGGCACGGTTATCCTCCCCAAACCAGGAACTGGGCTTTTTTATTATTCTACCTGTTTACATACAGGGAAGCAACTGCAGAAAAAAAACCAGGGCAAAAGTCCTGGTTTTGTAAATCTTTAGTAGCGGAAAAACACATGGTTGCCGATGACGACAGTTACAGGCTGCGAACGCACCCACTGGTTGGTGGTTTTCCGGGGGTTGTAGAAACCTGTGGCCCCCAGGGACGGGTCCGCACCGGTTAATGCTTCGGCAACAGCCCTGCGTGCCGTTTCCGTTGCCGGTAAATTGATGCGCCCGTCCAGCACCGGGCTGTACTGATAATGGCCGTCCACTACCTGGTAGATTACGGCAGTAATTGTACTGGGATAGCGGGGGCTGTCCACCCTGTTCAGGACGGTTGCGGCAACCGCCACCTGCCCCTGGTAAGGCTCTCCGCCTGCTTCCGCATGAACAAGCCGTGCCAAGAGGTCCATTTCCGCCGCAGACACTGTCCGCCCGCCGCGTGAAACAGGCCCGACGGGCGCATCCGCACCGGGAATGACCAGTTTTGTTCCTGCATAAATCAGGTCGACATTACTGATATTGTTGGCGGCGGCAATCCTGGCCACGGTGGTCCCGTACTGCATGGCTATTTTATAAAGCGTATCCCCCGGCCGGACTGTGTGTATCGCCTGTGCGGCTTTTTCTCCCCCGGGAACGACCAGTGTCTGCCCGGCCTCGATGTAATCAACATTGGCAATCTTGTTCAGCGTTGCCAGTTCGGCCACTGTCGTGCCGTATTTCCGGGAAATAATCCAGAGCGTCTCCCCCGGCTGTACAATATGTGTAGCTGCCACAGCCTGTCCGGAAAACAGTAAAAGCAAAACGGCGATGATTATCCCCTGTAAGCCCTTCCTCAAGTTATCTACCTCACTTTCTTTTTAACCGTTGGTTTATGTCAACTATTATAGCGGGGGGAGGCTGCAGCAGCAAACCCTCTATTTGCGGGAGAGAACACAATATGTTAAACAACCTTAACATATTATTAATACCTCTTCATATAACTGCGACTTTGGCCGTCCTGGGAAAATAAACACAGGCAGGTTAAGTTTTCCGCACTGCGGCATCCCTTTACCTGCCCGGCAATTTATGCTACACTGAAACCAAACAATTGTTCGGTGGTGGTACGGCAAATGAAAAAGACCCGTTTTCCCGCAACGCATATGGTCCTGCCTGCTTTCCGCGCCGTCTCCCGCCAGCACGACAAGCAGCATGATGCGGTCACGCGTGTGCAAAACAAACAGGAATTCCAGCGTTTAATCGAACTCTCCCTCACACATGGTATCGTCCTGGAAATTGTTACACAGGCCGGCGACAGGCAGCCCCCCTGCATGCATACAGGCATAGTCAGCCAGGTTAATCCCACAAACGGAACACTGACCATCCAGACACCGGAAGGGCGTAAAATCCTTGCCGCTGCGGCTGTCTGCAAGATTCGCGCCGTGGAGTAAGCGGCAACTCTTTTACTGCATGTAACGCAGGGAGGATAAAAAATGCTGCACGCGGACAGGATCCGCGTGCAGCTGCTTTTAATCCGGGTAATTTTCCCTGGCTGTATAATGAGCTGGTGTAAACTTTAGCATGATTGGGCAAAAAAAAGATTGGCACGACGGCCGCAAAAAGCAAGTTTGTTGTCCAGTGCTGCAGGCATCTCCGCCACCGCGCTTCCTGTCACGCCGGCACCGTATTTTAACACTCGTTAGTGTAAAGTTACTGTAGGGGTTTTTTGGAGGAATCGACCTTCAAAAAATAGAAGAAAGACTTCACCGCTC
>DUUE01000269.1 GCA_012841735.1 Bacillota bacterium
AATGAAAAAGGCCCCGGCAACTGCGATGGTAACCAAAACATCAATACTGACAACTTTTACTTTTAAGGCTTGATACGCCTGGATCGCAATAGGTATGACCCCCAGAACGGAAGCGACAACCAGGGTCCAGTGAAATAGATCTGTATTGTCAAAACCCAGTTTGCTGATAAAGGCAGCTGTAATTAATATGCCGCCAAGCAACGTGATAAGATTTTTCTTGCTTAAGATGAATCTTTGCATCTTTTCACCACCTTCCCGCCTGATTACAATTACCTCCACTTAAGCATGATACGCTTTGTCAATTGCGGACAGCATTTTGTATACTGCTTCATAACTTTCACATACATCACATGGGACAGTGTAATTGTCCGTAACTTCACGCAACCTGGCAAATTCAGCCTTTAATTCAGGTTTTGCCGCACCGGCTGCTTTTACTTTTGCCCTGATTGCGTCAAACAGTTGGCGTACTTCATAAAACTCCGGGTGATGTTTGCCATGAACCCGTGCTACAACCGGCACATATTGCTCCAAGGTTGCAAAATATTTCTCCTTAACTGCGTTAAAGCTTAATTGTTTAGGCATATTTGCTCCCTTCTTTCTTAATGAGTTTTTCCTTTTAAGTGTTGATTTCATTCTAGCAGGAGCCTGAAAAATTTACTTTGACCCAGGTCAAAATTTGATAAAATCCACCAGAGAAATTCACATTATCCAGTTAAGGATCTGAAAGCATAAAGAAAAACAGGCAAGGCACACTATGAAATTTGATATAGTGTGCCTTGCTCTAGGGATTATAACCCTTTTTTTTTGCTGCTTATCTCGTCTTTCCAATCAACCGCATCGCTTCCTCCAGCGCATCCTCGGCGGGAACTGCCACGTCGGGAAGAAGCGGCCTGTCAGATTTGGATGAATCCGGCCGGACAAAGTGTTTATAAGATACGGTAAAGACCAATCCTGCGTTCGGTGTCTGAAAACGCAGGATATCACCGTAAGACGAAGGCATATTCCCGGGTGACTCCCCGATTACCAAACCCAACCCGTTGTCTGAAATGAGCACTGCGAAGTCCATGGCTGCGCTGAACGTGTCTGTACCGGTTAAAACATACACATCACCCAGAAATAACGGCGGTAGCTGCACATTTTTTTGGGTTTGCGGTTTGTTTTTCCATAAGATGGGGCCCAAACGCACTTCGGAGGTGCCGGCGAGATAATCTTCTGCCGGGAGATAGCGAATAAATTCACGCGCAACCAGCGAGTTTCCGCCCGGATTGCCTCTTACATCTACAATGACACTCCTGATGTTTTGTTCCTGAACTTTTGTAAAGAATTCCTGAAGCCCGGCTTTGTATTGCTCATCATACACGCACTTCCTAAGCGTAAAAATGCCCACACCTGCTGGTTGGTGAAACGAATACTCAAAACCGGGGGCTGCTCTTCCCGTATCGGCAATAACATTTTCCCGCAATTCATATGCCACGGTGATGCGGTCGCCGCCACCTGGGCTTTCCAATACAAGCGGTACCTCTCCACGCGTGTTCACACCGACAAAGGACAGATACTCGCTGCGATTGAGCCGTGAAGCGAAGGAATGGTGCGCCCATGCTTCCAGCTCATAGGAAAACTGCGCCAGAAAGCGCTCATAGAGGTCGCCGATGGGAACACCCCCGATTTCGATCACGGTGTATCCCTCATATTCGCCACCTGAACAGAGCAGAGCATCCTTCTTCGAGGTAAAGGAGAGAGGCAAACGTACCCCGTTCTCATAATTCACACCCACAGTGGTATGGGCGTCGCCCAAACTGTTCAGGATGCGCGCAGCACTTTGCCAAAGGGCTAAAACCGGTACCTCCGGTGATAAGGCGATTTTCTCGCGCTCCTGCTCATATGCACTGTGTACTTTATCAGGCAGTCCGTTGATACAGGCGGGATGGCGTTCTGCCAAGCGTTGCACAAGATAATCCAAATCCTCTACCGCTTGTGACGCGGAAAGAACAGTTTTTAGCCTTTCGGTTGGGCGAAAAGTGGCCACTGTCCCCCGGTAAGGATCAAACCAGATCTGCCATGCACCCCACAGGGCAACACCGCACAGTGCGAATATGCACAGGAATATGCTTATATGCCTGCGCCATTTACTTTTCATGCTCCGTCACCGTCTGGTGGTCTGTTTTCCCCCCTTGACAGATTTGAAAAAACAAGCGTTATCAAAAGCCCTGCCGCCGCGCCAAGCACCACGCCGAGTGCGATTTGAAAATTACAAAGCACAGAAATTACCGTCCCCACTCCGGCACCGAACACAAGTCCCGGTGCAGGCAAAAACCGTTTCATGGATTCACTCTTTTTGAACATATTTGTCACCTCTTTAGTTTTGGTGCGCAGTTACAGCTTTGTACTAAAATAGGCTGAAAAGATGATAATGCTTACC
>DUUE01000018.1 GCA_012841735.1 Bacillota bacterium
ACAACCCTGCCTGAAGGCGTAACGATTTCGTAATCGTACTCTGCGGAGTAAGTTTTTACGTCAAGACCGCTCGGTTTCCACGGCCCTCTGGGATCATTGTCTGGATTTTGATACCTAGCATCCTGTTCTTCCGTCCTTGGCAGCAGTCCAGGCTTCCAGGTTTCCTTATGGTTAGCAAAACAGAGAACAAAATCATGATTATCTGATAACCAACGAGCATCGTTTTGAGGGGAATATTTTTTCTGCCAAATAATGTTCGCTACGAAGTTTTCACTGCCCAAAACGCGCTCATACAGCTTGCGAAGATTGGCCTGTTCATAGTCGTCAATGCTGGTAAAGATCGCTGCATCGGAGCCCATAAGAGGCCTTAATGCTTCTGTGCGGTTGTCCAGCATGCTGAGCCAACTGGCATGCTGGTAACCATCGCAATAAATAAACTCATCGCTGCCGGTGTTATACGGCGGATCAATATACAGACACTTCACCCGCTCGCGGTACTTTTCCTGCAGCAGGTTGAGCGCCTGCCAGTTTTCGGAATGCACCAGCAGACCGTCAATCATTTCATCCAGGTTTTCAAAACTCGCCAGCAGACGGTCCATAAAATCCTGTGGGAAGTGGCGCGTGTCCAGCGGCAGGGAAGGATGTGCTTTAAGAAAGGCCACACGGCCTTCGGGCGTTCGCCAGTTGCCTGAAAACAAGTCTTGTGGCCGGGACTCAATCGCTAAGAGTCTATCCCACTCCTCCCACTGCGCCGCGTTTTCGGCAATCTCGGGATAGAACGTCTCGGGAATGTTACCTAAAGTGATGACGTAAAAAGTCTCGGTGATGAATTTCTTCTTCTCCCAGAGCATCTTCTGGAAGTTTTCGATCTGCGCCAGGAAGTCAATGATGATTAGGCCGATGCGCTTGATCAAACGCATAAGTTGGAACCAACCCTCGGCGAGTCTCTCGCCCGCTGCTTCCATCTCCCCCAAGTTGAGCACCTCATTCTTCAGGTAAAAGTCCAGCTCGCGGGAGAGGAAGCCCTTCAGGTCCTTGTGGATGAAAAAGTCGCTGGTGTTGCGCCGAGTGTATTGGCGCAGGTGGTGGTCAAGCAGGGTTACTGCCGTCCCGTCGGTGCGGCGCTTTTCGGCAATCAATGCGGCCAAAGCCTCATGGGCGTCCTTGGACAGGTGCTTCGGAATGTTTTCTAGCGCTTTGGCAATAATGACCTCCTGCTGGTTCTTCCGGCCATAGGTAATCTGCTCTTCCTGGGTCAGCGGACGGAACTCGAAGGGAATGGTAAGGGTTCTGGCGTCTGCGTCCCAAGTGATTTCGTCCAGTCTTGGCAGAAAGAAGCGCGTTTCACCCTTAACGTTGTTCTGTTCCACGTCGGCAGCCTTTAGCTTAAAGTGTACAGTTACACCATTGGAGGCCTTCCATGTATAATCAGTGAAGTGCTCACCTGTCTTGACGTAATATTGGTCGTGATTGGCCCAGTAGAGATAGACTTCCTCACCATTGTAGGGAATGGCGTAACGCTCCTTCTTGGAGTAACGCCGCTTGGAAATGAAGCCGCCGGCCTGCCAATAGCGGCTGAAGAAAGAATAAAGATGGTTGTAGATAGCCGTCTCCAGTACCTCGCGGCCTTTGGCGGATCTAGCCCGTTCCTGTGCGATAAGATATTCTCTTCCCGCCTTTGTCACGCGGTACTTCTCGACTAGGTTGCCATCAACGTCCAGGGCATCTTCACCCAGCGCTTCCAGCACCTTTTTCCTGGCAGCATCCAGCTCTTGCATGGCTTGACTTTGCGCAGCCAGCGCCCCTTCGTTTAGCTCATCGTTCACCAAGCGCGGTAGATCTTCGGAAATAAAGCGCTCGAAGATGGCCCGCTTGAAGTTCATGATGCGGTAGATGCCAAAAT
>DUUE01000279.1 GCA_012841735.1 Bacillota bacterium
GGCGGGATGGCCTTCGGCACGGACCCGCAGGTGGTCAATACTTTGGTACATACAGTGCGGCAGGCTACGGAAAAAACGCTCATTGTCAAACTGTCTCCCAATGTCACCGATATTGCCGCCGTTGCCCGTGCCGCCGAAGATGCGGGAGCGGACGCCTTATCGCTCATAAACACCCTGGTGGGGATGGCTATTGACAGTGAAACACGCCGGCCCCTGCTGGCCAACCTGACAGGAGGCCTCTCCGGCCCCGCCGTCAAACCGGTGGCTTTGCGCATGGTGTGGCAGGTAAGTGAGGCGGTACGGGTTCCCGTGATCGGCATGGGCGGTATTACCAACGCCGCCGATGCAGTGGAGTTTTTGCTGGCCGGCGCGACGGCTGTGGCCATCGGTGCGGCCAATTTTATAAATCCTACTGTCTGCCCTGAAGTGGTACAGGGGATTGCCGCTTACCTGACGCGGCACCGCTTCTGCGCCGTGCGGGAGATCATCGGCCTGGCGAAAAAAGCCGCAGGCGGGGAGGAGAAATAGGATGCGGGAAAAGATCATTGTCGCCCTTGACGTGGAAAGTGAAGCCCGGGCGCTGGCTTTGGCGGAAGAGCTGCAGGAGTATGTAGGTGCCTTTAAAGTGGGGCTGCAGCTCTATCACTCTGCCGGCCCGGAGATTGTCAGAAAAATGGTCCGTTCCGGAACCAAAGTATTCCTGGATTTGAAATTCCACGATATTCCCAATACGGTGGCACATGCCGCGGAGGCGGTTGTGGAGCTGGGGGCTTTTATGTTTAATGTTCATGCCTCCGGGGGCGGCAGGATGCTTGCGGCAGCAGCCGCAGCCACAAAGCAAAAAGCTTTGCAGCTGGGAATTGACCCGCCCCTGCTGCTTGGTGTTACGGTACTTACATCCCTTTCGGCAGCAGAATTGCGGGCAGAGACAGGCGTGGAACGGCCCCTGCCGGAGCAGGTGGCCGCACTGGCCCGCTTAAGCCAAAAGTCCGGCCTGGACGGTGTGGTGGCATCTGCCCGGGAAATTCCCTGGATCCGCAGCGCGTGCGGGGAGGATTTTGTGATTGTGACCCCGGGCATTCGTCCGGCCTGGGCTGCAGAGAATGACCAGCGGCGTGTGGCGACACCCGGGGAGGCGCTCAGGCTGGGTGCGGATTACCTTGTTATCGGCCGTCCCCTGACTGCGGCTGCCAGCCCCAGGGATGCGGCCAGAAAGCTGTTGGCGGAGATAGAGGAATAAGAGGGATAAAGACCCAATTCCCGGTGAGAAGGAGGCCGGCTGTAATGCTGACAGAGAAAAAAGTGATGGACATTTTACAGGCATCGGGGGTATTGCTGCAGGGACATTTTCTCCTGACCTCGGGGCGCCACAGTGAGCACTACCTGCAGTGTGCACGTGTTTTTCAGTATCCCGACCGGGCTGCGGAACTGTGCCGGGCGCTGGCGGAAAAGTTCGGCGAAACCAAGCCCGATGTGTGCATCGGTCCTGCCCTGGGCGGGGTGATTATTGCCTATGAAACAGCCCGCGAACTTAACACCCGCGGTATATTTGCGGAACGTGACGCGACGGGCAGCATGGCCCTGCGGCGCGGTTTCGCCATCAATCCGGGGGAAAAGGTACTCGTCCTGGAGGATGTGGTGACAACGGGCGGGTCGGTACGCGAAGTAATAGATCTTGTCCGTGCGCACGGGGGGCAGGTCCTGGGGGTAGGTTCCATTGTGGACAGGAGCAACGGACAGGTGGATTTTGGTGTCCCTTACCATGCCCTGATCCGGCTCGATGTTATTACTTATGATCCTGCCGCCTGTCCGTTCTGTGCGGAAGGTGTTCCGGTTGTCAAACCGGGCAGCCGCAAACGGAAGTGAAAAGAGCACAGCAAACACGCACACCGCAAAATTCTGCGGTGTTTTTTCTTGTTTTCCTGTGGTGTGCTCTTTTTTGCAGCACCTGACAGATTAGTAAAAAATGTTGAAAAAAAATACGCCCGGGGAAAAGGTATTTGCTGCGATTTGTCGAACTTATGTTAAGTATCCGCAACAATATTGTAAGCTTATGTTAATGACGGAAGATATGTGCTGACAGGAGACAAAAAACGCATGATTGAGCTGGTTCGTGTCAATATGGTGTATCCCAACGGTGTGGTCGCACTGAAAAATATCAGTCTCAGTATTGAACGCAGTGAATTTGTTTTCATGGTAGGGGCCAGCGGTGCGGGAAAATCAACCCTCATCCGCCTGCTGGGGCGGGAATTCCTGCCCACAGCGGGGAAAATCCGTGTGTTCGGCAGGGACCTTACACGTATGCGCCGCAGGGAAGTCCCCCTTTATCGCCGCAATATCGGCGTTGTTTTTCAGGATTTTCGCCTGCTTAATAACCGCAGTGTTTATGATAATGTGGCTTTTGCCATGCAGGTGGTGGGAGCCGCGCCGCGGGAGATCCGCAAAAAGGTTCCTGAAGCACTGGCCATGGTAGGGCTGGAGAAAAAAGCAAAAAGGAAACCGCCGGAGCTTTCCGGCGGGGAGCAGCAGCGTGTCTGCCTGGCCCGTGCAATCGTCAACCAGCCGTCTTTAATTATTGCGGACGAGCCTACCGGCAATCTTGACCCGGATACATCCATGGGAATTATGGAACTGCTGCAGGCAATCAACATCAGAGGGACAACCGTAATTATGGCCACCCATGACAAACAGATTGTGGATGCCATGAAAAAAAGGGTTATCGCCCTGGAAAACGGGCAGGTTGTCCGTGACGAGCAGAGGGGAGCTTACAGCAGCCATGATTTTTAGGAATTTTTTCTATTACATAAGAGAAGCTTTCTGCAGTATCTACCGTAATGGCTGGATGAGTTTCGCGTCCGTCTCCGTTGTGACGGTTACATTGTTGATGTTGGGCTCATTTGTCCTGCTTAACAGTAATGTGGAGTTCCTGGCTGCTGAAATTAAAAATCAGGTAGAGATTATTGCCCGGGTGGAGGAAACACTGACGCCGCCCGAGGTTGAACAGCTGCGCAGCCGGGTTATTCAGGTGGAAAAAGTTGCCGAAGTGCGTTTTGTTTCAAAAGAAGAGGCGCTGCAAAATCTAAAAGCACAACTGGGTGATGTGGTTGCCGGCTATGAAGAAGAAGGTCGCAACCCACTCCGGGATTCATTTGAAATCCGTACCGTCATCCCGGAAGATATCCCGGCAGTTGCCGCTGAACTGGCCGTACTTCCCGGCATTGCTGAAGTAGATTACGGCGCAGATGTGGTGCCGAAGCTTTTTAGCGTAACCAACATGATGAAATGGATTGGCATGGTGTTTATGGCCGGGCTGGCCGTTACCGCCATTTTCCTCATTGCCAACACGATCAAACTGACTGTTACCGCCCGGGCCAAGGAAATTATGATTATGAAATGGGTCGGAGCTACAGAATGGTTTATCCGCTGGCCTTTTGTGTTTGAAGGCATTTTGCTTGGTTCCGTCGGCGCCCTTATTCCCGCACTGATTTTGCAGTATCTTTATGCCGAAGCTTTCACCTGGGCCCGGATTAATCTTTATTTTCTCCCCCTGGTTGAGCCGGAGGCAATTCTGGGTGAATTGATGAAGCTGTTGCTCTTGCTGGGAGCTTCCATTGGTATGCTGGGCAGTATTCTCTCCATACGTCGTTTTCTGAAAGTTTAAGGAAGGTGGGACGGATAGTAATGCAGAAAAAACTGTTTGCCCTGCTCCTGGTGCTTGTCATGTTGTGTGCAGGCATGTGGCCGGCTGGAGCCACCACCATTGAAGAAAAGATTGATGAACTGGAGGGTGTCAAGAAAGATATCAGCCAGCGCAAAGAAGAACTTGCCCAGAATAAAAAAGAGCAGGAAAAGGTCTTACAGGAAATCAAGCTGCTGGAAAAGGAAATTGCTGTTATTGAAGCGGAGATCCGCTCCCTGAACCAAAAAATCACTGCGACCGAGGAAGAAATTGCACAGGTGGAGGCAGAACTGGCTGCGGCGGAAGAAAAACTGGCCCAGCTGGATGAAATCCTGGCTGTCCGCCTGAGGGCGATTCATGAACACGGCACTGTCAGCTACCTGGAAGTGCTTTTCAGCAGCACTTCTTTCACGGATTTTCTCTCCCGTTTTGGCAACCTGCAGCAGGTTATCAAGCAAGATAAAGCCCTGCTGACAGAATGGCAACAGGAACGTGACCGGATTGAGCAGTTGCGTATATCGCTGGAAGAGCGCCGGCAGGAACTGCTGACAATGCGTCGCGGCACACTGGAAAAACGCCGGCAGAGTGAAATGAAACGGGCGCATCAGGAACAACTTATCGCCGCCCTGCGGGAAGATTACGAAAAAACAAATGAAGCCATCAGCAAGATGGAAGAAGAAGCGGAAAAACTGACTGAACTGATTAAAAAGATGCAGGAAGCAAGCAAGGGTGCCCGCGGCACAGGAGAGCTCTACTGGCCCGTGCCTGAGTACGGCATGGCCTGGATCACTTCCGGTTACGGCTACCGCAGAGACCCCATTACCGGCAAGCAGGGAGTTTTCCACGGCGGCATTGATATTGGCATTCCGCGTATCAGGTGGCCCGGCGCCTCCAATTATAACGGGAACCCTGTCCAGGTGATAGCGGCAGACTCGGGGATTGCATATACATACAAAATGGGCAGCGGTTACGGCAACCTGGTGATTATTGACCATGGCAACGGCATCTCCACCGTCTATGCACATAACCATAATTTCCTGATTGCCAACGGACAGGCTGTGTACAGGGGACAGGCCATTGCCATTGTAGGCAGCACCGGTTACTCCACCGGTCCCCACCTGCATTTTGAAGTGCGTGTTAACGGGGAGCGCGTCAACCCCCTGGGATATGTCCGTTAAAAACCCGGCAGTGCCGGGTTTTCTTTTTTTGCCACGCCGTCTTTTTATAGACCGGGGTTTTTGCACGCGGGCGGAGGAAAGATTTGCTGCCCGGGAGAATAGTAAAGTAAAAAGAGTGTCATATATACATGTTGTGA
>DUUE01000093.1 GCA_012841735.1 Bacillota bacterium
CGCTGAACAAGCAAAACATAAGTACCACAACCAGCCAAACAATTTTTTTGCTCAAAAGTAAAACCTCCTTTTCTGCTTCTGTATATAGAACCAGAGAAGGAGGCGTTTTGTTACACTAATTTCAAATATTTTTCCAAAAATTTTTCATTTTGTATATTTCATGCTCTCTGCTATTTTAATTAATTCATCCTTGGGAATCGATCCAGTTAATATGAAAACATTACTCTTGTACTTGTAAATTAATATGCCTGTACCATCTTTGTAGTAATATTCAGCATTATAACCATTGACTGTTATTGTCTCTGCATAAGCGTTTTCAGTATCAATGCCAGCGGTAGTTCCTTCCCCTAAACGGCGCAAAACAATTTTGTCACCGTTATCGTTTTTAAATACAGCAAAATAATAGTCACTCTTAATCTCTAACTGAACATTTTTATACCCATCAGGCAAGTAAGTTGGCAGTATTTCAGCCGAATAAGAGTTATCATTGTTGTTTACCCGGATTGTTGTTGATTTGTCGCCTCTCTCACTGATATAGTTCATAAATCGTACCCTTAGGGCATCGACATTCATTATGGTGAAAAAGGATACGGCCAAGAAGACAAGCACAACAGCAGCTGCTTTAAGGGCAGTTTTTCTTATGCGTGCAAACTGTTCGCGGCGTCTCTGCTGCTTGAATAGTTTCTGCATTTTGGCTTCAAGCCTGGCTGACGGCATATAGATAGATTTTAGTTCTTCATTAGATGGAAGCCGGCTGGCTTCTTCTTCCACAAGCTCTGCTACCGCATAGCGAATGACTTCATCAAGTAAACGATCATTTAACTCTTGTTTATTCATACCTGCACCTCGTTCTTCAACATAGCGGCGAGTTTTTTCCTTGCCCGGTGGAGACGTACACGGACGTTCCCCTCTGAAAGGGAAAGAAGGTCCGCGATCTGCCTGTTGGAGCATTCATAACGGTATTTTAAAATAAGAATGTCGGCATAACTTGAATCCATGGCTTTTATTGCTTCTTTAATCTCTTTGATGTTGATATTTGTGATTATCAAATCCAGTGGGGTTGGACTGGGGTCTGCAGCTGCCATGTGTGCATCCTCCAATCGCTGATTCTTTGCCTTTTTGTTCTTCGCATAAATTGTCAGGGCAGCGTTTCTCACTATAATAACCAGAAAAGAAGCCGTTTTGTTACACTTAATTTCATCAATATAAAAATTATTTTTGCCCAGCTTTAATAAAGCATCCTGGACTGCATCCTCGGCCAGGCCGTGATCCTGCAGGATGTTGAAAGCTGTATGGTACATTAATGGGTAATATTCGGTATACAGCTGTTCCAGGGAGGCTCTTTTTTTATTTTGCATACGCATCCCCTTTTAACCCAAAGGCATTAATATCTCTTGTGCCATTAAAATAACATGTTTTCCTTAATTTGTTAACGCCAGGTTTTGTAAACGGAGTTTGCGCTTATGAAGCCGGCAGGCCTGGCCCGAATAAAAAAAGACTGCATGGTTCAATTCCATGCAATCTTTTCTGTCTGCACGTTTAGTTCTTCCTGGGTGCATTTTGTGTATATGGCGGTGGTTTCTAACCGGGAATGGCCAAGGAGGGCAGCAACTTTATCAAGTGATACTCCACTGTCCAGGAGGTGCTTGGCAAAAGTATGGCGCATGACGTGGGGTGTCAGGTTTAGCCTGGTCCGTGTGGCGTACTTATTCACGATCTTTTGCACTGCCCTTGTGGTCATATGGCCGCTGCCGCGGGCCCCGGGAAACAGGTAAGGATTATTGTCTTTTGCCTGCTGCCGGCTGATATACCATTCCTGCAGCATCTCCCTGGCCGTGCTGTTTAAACCAACTTCACGGAATTTATCGCCTTTGCCGAGAGCCCTTACCCAACCATTGCGGGGGCTGATATGTATGCGATCCATTTGGACCGTCACTACCTCGCTGACACGGAGGCCTGCGTATATCAACAGGGCGAACAGGGCGGAGTACATGGGCTGGCCTTCTTCATCCAATGCCTGCTTCAGGATCCGCAGGTCGGCGCTGGTTAATGACTTTGGTGCGGTCTTGACCGTCTTGGCCCGTTTAATGCGTTCAGCTGCATTGTGTTCAACCCTGCCGGTGTAGATGCCGAAGTCAAGAAAGTTTTTTACCGCTGCGATTTTCCTGTTGACGGTGTTAGCATGGGAACGCTGCAGCAAATAGTTCCTGTATTCGGCAACATCAATCTGGTTGATCCGGCCGATCTGCATTTCCTGGCCGGTGGTTTCCTCGTACCATTTTGCAAAAAGTTTGAGGTCCCGGACGTAACCATTGATCGTGTGTTCAGATTTTCCATCTCCGATAAGCCAGCGCTCATACTCAGCGTAGATATCCATTCTTTACCCTCCTTTGGGGCGGTTCGAATTGTGCGAACCGTTTTTTGCTTCTTACCGGCTTTGTTTTCACGAATTGTGCGAACTATTTGGCTGTTAGTGTTCGTACAACACGATATTGTGCGAACTGTTCTTAAGGAAATTGTATGAGAACGAATGTTCGTCTGTCAAGTCACAAAAAAGAATTTGTGTGGTATTTATCCATTACTTCTGGCGTAGTTTCGAATATGGTTTC
>DUUE01000030.1 GCA_012841735.1 Bacillota bacterium
GCAGCGGCGTTCCGATTTGACGCGCGCCGGGCTTTATGTTTCCGCCATCAATGTAGTAGCTTACCTGGGGCTTTTTCTCTACGCCGGCACACTGCGCTTCGAATATGATATTTTGCGGGAGTTCAGCATCAGTATTTTGGCTGCCGTGGGCAACGGTGTCCTGTCCGCGGTCCTGGCCATTGGCCTGTTGCCCTATCTGGAAAGCGGCTTCGGTCTTACTACTTCGGTAACACTGCTGGAACTGGCCAACCCCGGTCATCCGCTGCTGAAACAGCTGCTGATGGAAGCGCCGGGGACATATCACCACAGTCTCATTGTGGCCAACCTGGCGGAAGCGGCTGCGGAAGCTGTGGGCGCGGACCCGCTTTTGGCCCGTGTCGGTGCTTTTTATCATGATATCGGCAAACTGAAAAGACCCTACTTTTTTATTGAGAATCAGCTGGGGCCCAACCCGCACGAGAAAATTTCGCCCAATTTAAGCACGCTGATTATTACATCCCACGTCAAAGACGGGATGGAGCTGGCGAAAAAAGCCAAATTGCCCCGGGTGATACAGGATATTATTGTCCAGCACCATGGCAACAGCCTTGTTTCCTTTTTCTACCGGCAGGCGGAGAAAAACCCCGACAGCAAGGATGTTCTGCGGGAGGAAGATTTTCGTTATGAAGCACCCGTACCGCAGACAAAAGAAGCGGCCATTATCCTTTTGGCCGATGCGGTGGAAGCCGCAGTCCGTTCCCTGAATAAGCCGCTGGCGGGCCGGGTAGAGGCTGTTGTGCGCAAAATTATCAAAGACAAGCTGGATGACGGGCAGTTTGACCAGTGCAATATCACCCTCAAGGAACTTGACATCATTGCCCAGACTTTTGTCAGAATCCTCACCGGTATTTACCATACGCGCATAGAGTACCCGGAAAAAGAACTGAAAGCGGAAATTGAGAGGAGCAGAAAAGATGGCAGTACTGGTGAACAATGATACAAACAGGCAGCTGGCGCCGGATGTGCTGGCTGCCATGGAAAAAATCGCCGCGACTGCCTTAAGCGAGCACGGACTGCAGCCGGAGGCGGAAATCAGCCTGACCGTCTGTGACAATGCCGCAATCCGGGAAATTAACAAAACCTGGCGGCAGGTGGATGAACCTACCGATGTGCTCTCCTTTCCCCTGTGGGGGGAAGAAGAAACGGTTCCCCGGGGCCGGGTGCCTTTGGGGGATATAGTTATTTCCCTGGAAAAAGCTTTGGCACAGGCGGAAGAATACGGCCACAGCCCGGAACGGGAAATTCTTTATCTTTTTACTCACGGCGTCCTGCACCTGCTTGGTTATGATCATATGGAAGAAGCGGACCGGCAGAAAATGCGTGCAGCGGAAGAAAAACTGCTGCACGCGGTGGGGGCAATCCGATGAAGTATAAAAACAAAACTTTTAAAAGCAGCCTGTATTATGCTTTCTGCGGCCTTGCCGATGCCTGGCGCAGTGAGCGCAACTTGCGTTTTCACACGGCAGCCGCCCTGCTTGCCCTGGTATGCGGCATCTGGCTGGACGTAAGGGGGCTGGAGTGGCTTTTTTTGTTTTCCGCCATTTTTCTCGTCCTTACCATGGAGATGCTAAATACGGCACTGGAAAGAGTGGTGGACCTGTTTACTTCCGAATATCATCCCCTGGCCCGGCTGGCAAAAAATGCGGCGGCGGGTGCCG
The DNA here is from genome assembly GCA_012841735.1 of Bacillota bacterium. GTDB lineage: Bacteria > Bacillota > Dethiobacteria > Dethiobacterales > Dethiobacteraceae > DUUE01. The sequence goes on from DUUE01000030.1 coordinate 1,698, forward strand.
CCCTCCTGGCGGCAGTCTATGCCGTTATCACGGGCTGCATGCTCTTTCTGCCCAAAATCCTGGCCAAATTTAATGTTTTTTAATAAATTGATAAAGCCTTTTTAATGGACTTTTGCTACGCTGTAAATAACTGTTAGTTTTGAGAAAGTGACGGGGGGCTGCTCTTGCATGCGCAAAACCAATTCGGTGCTCGTGATGGACAAAAAGATCCTCGCCCTGATTATCATTATGTTTCTCTGCAACCTTGTTCTGCTTTTTTTCGGCTACCGGCTTCTCTCCAACCACATAACTTCGGGTACTGAAATTTTTGCCGACCAGCAGAAAATGGCAAAGGACCTGGTAGAATATAACCGTCGCCTGGCCAAAACCCTTGGTGTTGATACGCGGGCACAGGTCCATGAGGCTCTTTCCCGTTTCAATTACGAAATTGAACTGGCAACCAATGCGGAAGAATTGAACAAAGTTATTCTCAATTATGCTTCCCGGACACAGGAGAAAGTCCTGGAAGAATATGAAGCCAAGCAGCGGGAAACAGTCCTGATGCTGATTAACCAGGACCCCAACCTCAAGGATTTGGCGGGCAAGCAGCGCCTTACAGTCAGGCTGGGGCGGGAGGAAGGCGTTCGTGTGGAACCGGACGGACTGGTAACCGAGGATACAATCACTGCCATTGCCGATACCATTGCGCTCGGCAACCTGGTTCAGGACCTGGTAGTGGAAATTGAAGTGGAAAACGGGCGCGGCCAGCTGCTTGTGCCGGTGAGCCTTGCTGACCAGATCCGTTCCCTGAACAAAGAAATTGATGCGCTGCGGGTTACCGTCCACGACCTGCGGACCCAGGCCGGTTTTGCCGAAATGACGGGCCCCGGTATTTATGTCCGCATTTATGATGCCAAAAATGGTTACACCAATGATGCCATTATTCACGAAACGGATGTCAGGGATGTAGTCAATGAATTGTTTGCGGCCGGCGCCAGGGGGGTTGATGTGGGCGGCCAGCGGCTGACGGCCACCAGTGCCATCCGCTGTGTCGGTCCTTCCATCCTGGTCAATGATGAGCGTATTGCGGTCAACCCGGTGGTTATCCGTGCCATCGGCGACCCGGAGGTGCTGGCCAGCGGCCTGGATATTATTCGTATCACCCTGGAAATATCGCGCCGGCTGACCGTGGAAATTGAGCCGGCGGAGAATCTGACCCTTCCCGCATATATTCCCAGAAGATAGGAGTGCATGCTGATGGAAGATTTTACCCGGCTGCTGGAGGCGGCGGCGGCGGTGCGCAGGCACGCTTATGCTCCCTATTCCCGTTTCCCCGTGGGGGCGGCGCTGCAGACGGCAGACGGTATGATTTTTACCGGCTGCAACATTGAAAATGTCTCTTTCGGTCTGACTGTCTGCGCTGAACGTGTGGCTTGTTTTGCGGCGGTGGCCGCAGGACAGAAAGAACCGGTTGCCCTTGCCCTGGTGGCGGATACCCCGGAACCGCCAGTGCCCTGCGGCGCCTGCCGCCAGGTCCTGCATGAATTTAGCCCCGCAATGTGGATTGTCTGTGCCGGTCTGAACGGTCAAAAACGGATTTTCCGTCTTTCCGAGCTCCTGCCGGAGGCATTCAGCGAATTTTAGCATAAAAAAAAGGCTGCTTCAGCCTTTTTTTGCTCCGTCGCGTTTTTTCCGGTTAAGGTAAAGAATGAAGGCGACGAAAAAGACGCCCGCCAGCACCACGGCAGGCAGAAACCCGATGACGGGAACGAGCAGCAGACAGGCAAACATCACAATAAAAAATAAAATATTAATTAACAGCGCACTGTTACCCAATAGTTGCAGTCTTTTCAGCTCCTGCCTGTTTTGGGAATCAGCCATTTTTCTCCCTCCTGACGCAATAGTTCAGAATATTTCCACGGCTAGTTCCTGCTTTCACATTTCTCTTACCATTATAGCATAGCCACAGGGGTCAGGCCAGATTTTCTGCATTTTCTCTGCGTCCGCCGGCACCACGTCGGTGCAGTGGCCGTTTTTTCCTGCCCCGGGTTGCCGGGCGGGCAGGGGCGGGAAAACACCTCCCGGAGAAGACGGCCGGGAAGCGCCCGCGTGCAAGCTGCAGGATAATCGGCGGGAAACGGAGAAACCTAAGACCGAGGTGGTGAAGCATGTTTCGTTCCGGCTTTGTAGCCCTGACCGGCCGGCCCAATGTGGGCAAATCCACTTTACTGAATACCCTCATTGGGGAAAAAATGGCCATTATTTCGGAAAAACCGCAGACAACACGCAACCAGATTCGCGGAATTCTCACCACGGCAGATTACCAGCTGGTTTTTCTCGATACGCCGGGCATCCATAAACCGCAGCACAAACTGGGGGAAAAAATGGTGGAGATTGCTCTCAGAACGCTGCAGGAAGTGGATTTGATCCTCTTTCTTGCCGATGCGGTTGCCGGACCCGGCGGCGGTGATGAATATGTGCTGGAAAAATTAAAAAATGTGAAAACGCCGGTGATACTGGTGATCAATAAAACGGACCGCAGCGGCAGGAGCCGGGCACTGGAGCTGATAAGCCATTACTCCGGTCTTTTTGCTTTTCAGGGTGCAGTCGCCATTTCCGCCCTGGAGGGGACAGGTACAGACGAACTGCTGCAGCTGATGCTTACACACCTGCCGGAAGGACCGTTGTATTACCCGGCGGACATGGTGACCGACCAGCCGGAGCGGTTTATTGTGGCTGAACTGATCCGGGAAAAACTGTTGCAGTTGACACGCGATGAAGTGCCCCATGCAATTGCGGTGGAAATAGTGTCCCAGCGCAACCGGCCGGGACGGGAACTGGTGGATATAGAAGCCAATATATATGTGGAGCGGGAATCCCAAAAAGGAATTGTCATCGGCAAAGGCGGTATGTTGTTAAAAGAAGCGGGCAGGCTGGCCAGGCTGGATATTGAAGCGCTGCTGGGCGTGCCCGTCAATTTAAAGCTGTGGGTAAAGGTGAAAACCGACTGGCGCAATAAAACAGGCTCCTGGCACTCCATGGGGCTGGAACTGGAATAGAGGGATGACAGTGAAAGAGTTGCGCAGCCATGCCCTGGTCCTACGGACCATGCCCCTGGGCGAGGCGGATAAACTGCTCACCCTGCTGACACGGGAAGCAGGAAAAGTAAAGGCTGTAGCCAGGGGCAGCCGGAAGACAAAAAGTAAATTTTCCGCCCTGACAGAACCGCTGACGCTTGGCAGCTATCTGCTGCATGCGGGCAAAACATTTTATACCTTCATCCAGGGAGAACTGCTCAAATCTTACACGGGGCTGCAGTATGACCTGGAGCGCCTGGCCTATGCCCAGTATTTCTGTGAAATCTGTGACCGGTGCCTGCCGGAGGGGGAGCCGTCGGAAACAGTTTTCCACCTGCTTTTGACGGCGCTGGAAGCACTGGAGGCGGATCCGCGGCCCGCCCGTGTCGCCCGCTGTTTTGAGCTTAATTTACTGGAGGAACTGGGGTTGAAACCTGCCCTGGATGCCTGCCGCGTCTGCGGCAACACCGCCGGCCCGTTCCGCTTTGATCCGCATGCGGGCAGCCTGGTTTGTACGGCCTGTCCCCGGCCGGCGGACAGTTTGCCGGTTAATGCCGCTTCCCTGGCAGTAATGAGACGCCTGCTGGCATACGGTTTTCAAAAATTAAGCGTCTGTCTGCTTTCGCCGCAGTCCCAGGCTGAAATCCACCAGGTATGCCTGGGGCTCCTGAATCATATTTTTGATGTAAAACGTTTGCAGTCTTTGCAGTTTCTGATGGCAAACAAACTGTTGTAGCCGTTTCAGGTACAGCGTAGTTTTAATAATTTTGCCCTCCCCGAGACA
>DUUE01000305.1 GCA_012841735.1 Bacillota bacterium
CCGGAGGTTTTTGCCCGGGCGGAGGAAAAAAAACTGACAGTGCTCAATGCCACCTGCCCTTTTGTGCAAAAACTGCAGCAGCTGGTGGCACAGCTTGTCAGGGAAGGCCAACAGGTGGTCATTGTCGGCGACAGCAGGCACCCGGAGATTCAGGGTGTTCTGGGCTGGGGCCGGGACAAACCGCTTGTTCTCCAAAATTCCGGTGAGCTTGCCAAACTGCACTCTCTTGACCGCAGCCGCCCCGTGGCAGTTGTGGCGCAGACAACGCAGCGGGCAAGTATTCTGGAAGCAATAGTGGAGAAGCTAAAAACGATAGTACCGGTAGTGAATATATACAATACCATTTGTAAAGCGACGGCCGCGCGGCAGGATGCTGCCCGCGAACTGGCACAGGTTGCAGATGTAATGATTGTCGTCGGTTCCAAAAGCAGCAGCAATACCCGCAAATTGGCGGAAGTTTGCCGGGCTGCAGGAGCCAGGACAATTGAAATTGCTGCAGCAGCAGATCTGGATACCGCGCAACTGCAAGGGGTGAGGACAGTCGGGATTACTGCCGGTGCTTCAACTCCCGACTGGTTGATAAAGGAGGTTATTGGCAAGATGGAAAAGGAAAACAAAGTGGAAGTAACGGAACAAACGGTGGAGGAGGTCCCCGTGGAAGAGGCTCCTGTGGAAGAAGCCACCGTGGAAGAGGCTCCCGTGGAAGAAGCCACTGTGGAAGAAGCCCCCGTGGAGGATGTCCCCATGGATCAGGCGGTGAAAGACTTTTCCCGGGGGGATGTGGTGAAAGGCACCGTGGTACAGGTGTCTGACGATGAAGCATTGATTGACATCGGTTATAAGAGCGAGGGAGTGCTCCCCCGCCAGGAACTTATATTGGCTGCCGGACAGCCTGTTTCTGCCGTTCTGGAACCGGGACAGGAAGTGGAAGTTACCATCAGGGATATTGACGAGCAGGAAGGCAGGGTGCTTCTCTCCCGCAAAAAACTGATGCGCAGGCAGAAGTGGGCGGAACTGGAAGCCGCTTACAATGAAGGCAAAGTCCTGACAGGTGTGGTGAAAGAAACGGTTCCGGCCGGGATGGTCATTGACCTGGGGAGCGGTTATGAAGGTTTTATGCCCGGTTCACTGGTGGATATCCGCTATATCCCCGATTTCAGCGAGTTCCTCAACCAGGAAGTCAGCTTTAAAATTATTGAAATGCGCAAAGAAAAGGAAAAACTGATTCTTTCCCGTAAACAGGTCCTGGAGGAAGAAGCGGAAAAGAAAAAGCAGGAAGTACTCCAGTCACTGCAGCCCGGGCAAATTATCCGGGGAACGGTAAAACGCCTGACCAGTTTTGGCGCTTTTGTTGATGTGGGCGGCATTGACGGGCTGGTCCATATCTCCGAAATTTCCTGGCAGCGCATTGACACGCCGGGCGATGTGCTCAATGTGGGTGACGAAGTGGAAGTCAAAGTCACGGAAGTTATCCCCGAGCGCGAACGGATCGGACTTTCCCTGCGCCAGGCACAGCCCGATCCCTGGACACAAATTGACAAACAGTATAAAGCCGGGGACATTGTAGAGGGCAAAGTGACCAGAACCGTTGATTTCGGTGCCTTTGTGGAACTGATTCCCGGGGTGGAAGGCCTTGTCCATATTTCCCAGCTGGCCAACTATCATGTCAAACAAACAACCGATGTGGTACAGCAGGGAGATGTGGTGAAAGTTAAAATTCTTGACATTAACACGGATGCCAAGCGGGTCAGCCTCAGCATGCGTGAAGCTGTGCCCCGCCCGAGGCGTGAACATCACCAGCAGCCGCAAACACAGGACAGCGGCACAGGTGTGACACTGGGCGATGTCTTCGGGGATCTTTTTAACAGGGACAAATAGCCATGAGCCGGCAGGAAAGGAAACGGGAGCACTTAAAGCATGCTGTCAGCGCCAAACTGGCAAGCGCCGATTTTGGTGATGTGCACTTCATCCATAACTGCCTGCCGGAGACTGCTTACGATGCTTTGGACCTGTCCGCCACCGTCGCCGGCATTAAACTTTCCCGCCCCCTGCTGCTGAATGCCGTCACCGGCGGGGTGGAAGAGGCGGAAGAAGTTAACCGCGGCCTGGCGGAAGTGGCACGGGCTTTGGGCCTTGCCATGGCGGTTGGTTCCCAGACGGCGGCACTGGAAGACCCGGCATACAGGCGTACTTATACGGTTGTCCGCCGGGTCAACCCTCACGGCGTGGTGTTTGCCAATGTGGGCGCTTATGTGGATGCCGACCAGGCACAGCGGGCGGTGGAGATGGTGGAAGCGGACGCCCTCCAGGTTCATCTCAATGCCGGCCAGGAACTGCTGATGGCGGAAGGGGACAGGGATTTCCGCGGCTGGTGCAGCCGCCTGGCCGCCATTGTCCGCAAAGTTTCCGTTCCTGTCATTGTCAAGGAAGTCGGTTGCGGCATCGCCCGCAAGCAGGCCGCCGTCATTCAGGAACTGGGCGCGGCGGCCATTGATGTGGGCGGCAGGGGCGGAACCAATTTCATGCAGATTGAAAACAAACGCTCGCAGCAAAAAGTCAGTGCCGACCTCCTGGAGTGGGGGATTCCCACGCCCCTGGCCATTCTCGAGGCCAAAAACGGAGCACCGGGGCTGGACGTGATTGCCGCCGGCGGTATTAACACCGGACTTTTGGCGGCCAAGGCCATTGCCCTGGGGGCGGGGGCCGTGGCCGTTGCCGGCCTTGCCGTCAGGATACTGCTGATGGAAGGCAGGGAAGCGCTGCTGGCGCGGCTTGAGCAATTGCTGGAGGAGCTGAAAGTTGTCATGTTGCTGACAGGCAGCACATCAGTCCCGCAGCTGCAGCAGGCACCCCTGGTCATGACAGGCTTTGTCCGGGAATGGATGGAAGCACGCCGGCTGACAAGATAAAAAATGCGGCGGCCGCATCTTTGCGGCCGCCGTTTCTTTTACGCAAAGCCCGCAGGGCTTTTTTTTTATGAAAAGTTGAGCGGCAGGCACGCCTCCGGGATGGCATAAATTCTGTGCTTTCTGTGAACTCTATCAATAGGTTTGAGCCATCTTGGACGGAGGTGCAGGATTTATGACTATCGGGATGCTTGTTTTGGTAGCTGTGGCTGTCATTATTTATCTGGGAGCAGCCCAGCGTGTCCTGGACAGGCTGCGGCTGTCGGACCGGGCGGCACTGCTTTTTGTCGGGGCAATGGTGGCGGGAGGATTTTTGCCCGACATCCCTTTAAGCGACAATGTTGCCATTAATATTGGCGGCGGCATTATTCCTCTTGCCCTGGCCGTTTATCTGATTGTCAGAGCAGGCACGGCCAAGGAGAAAATCAGGGCGGTGGTGGCGGCCCTGGTGTCGGCGGCGGCCGTGTATGCCGCCATGAAAATTCTGCCGGTAGAACCCACCTACAATTACTTTCTGGACCCGCTCTATGTTTTTGCCATCCTGGCGGCCATCGTAGGTTACCTGGCGGGCCGCTCCCGCC
>DUUE01000028.1 GCA_012841735.1 Bacillota bacterium
CGCCACTGACGCCTGCCACAAAACCACGGAGAAAACAGTCATTCACAAGCCGCACCCCTCATGTCGTTTTCCCCTAGTATTTGCAAAAACAGCCTGATAATTCTTCCCTGCTGAAATTGAAAAGCCGGCCGGGCAAAAACCCGGTCCGGCTAGGCAGTACAATAGTCAGGAAGCTGGTAATTTTCCGCCACCAGTGCGGTGATGGCAGGCGCCTCCCCGCAGACGGCACATTGTTTGTTGCGGGAAACGGTCACCTTCACCACATCCATGGTCAGGGCGTGATAAAGGAGCAACTGCCCCACAAGCGGCTCTCCCACGCCAAGCAGCAGTTTGATGGTTTCAGTAGCCTGGATCATACCGATCAGGCCGGGTACCACCCCAAGAACGCCTGCTTCCTGGCAGGTGGGCACGGCCCCCGGAGGCGGTGCTTCCGGAAACAAACAGCGGTAACACGGCCCGGCGGGCGGATTAAAGACGGCCGCCTGGCCGTCAAAACTCAGGATACTGCCGTAAACAAACGGCTTCCCGGCCAGGACGGCCGCATCATTAACCAGGTAGCGGGTGGCAAAATTGTCACAGCAGTCAATCACCACATCATACTGGGGCACAATGTGCGGCAGATTTTCCGTGGTGGCATATTCAGGATAAGTAATGACGGTAACATCAGGATTAATGCGGCGCAGTTTCTCTTGTGCCGATGCAGTTTTCAGCCGCCCAATGTCATCTGTGCTGTGGATGACCTGGCGCTGCAGGTTGCTCAGGCTGACTGTGTCGCCATCCATAATGCCCAGTGTCCCCACACCTGCTGCAGCCAGGTAAAGGGCAACGGGCGAACCCAGCCCGCCGGCCCCCACTAACAGAACTTTGCCGGCAAGCAGTTTTTCCTGGCCCCTGCCCCCCACTTCCGGCAGGACAATCTGGCGGGCATAACGATGGATCTGGGCTTCGCTTAACATCTTTTCACCACCGTTTCCTCATTTGTCTGCCCCGGTTAGCTCCGGCCGCCCCCCTTTTCCACCAGCAGGCGGAATGTCCCGTCGGGCTGCTCTGTCAAAGCCAGGACTTTATGCCCGTCATGCTCCACGCTGCGGGGAACATTTTGGACGGCCTCTTTGCCGGCGAGGAGAACTTCGAGGACCTCACCTGCCGCCATCTCCTCCAGGGCAAGCTTTGTTTTCACAAAAGTAATGGGGCAGAAATCGGCGGTTACATCCAGCTTTTTTTGCGGCTGCATTCTTCTCCCTCCCCCGCCCGGCCATACATACTATTCCCATCGGTATGACTAGATGCTTACCATATTATATTCGCCGTGCGGTAAGAGTATCCTGCCGGCTGTATTCCCGCCGTGTTCATGGTCGCTTCAGCGGCACTTTTTACAGTAACCGTAAAGCTGAATATCATGGGAAACAACTTCATAGCCGGTATCTGCCGCCACTTTGGCGGCAAACCCTTCAAAAGGGCACTTTTCGATGCAGACAGTCCGGTGGCAGGAAAGGCAGACAATGTAATGACGGTGTTCCCTGGTATTCAGTTCATAGCTGTATTCATTGTCATGGACACGCAGTTTGCAGATAACCTGTTGTTCCGTCAGGCGGTCCAGATTACGGTAGATTGTCGTTAAAGCGACGGAAGGGTGCTGCGCTTTGACCATGTCATAGATTTCCCTAGCAGACAACGGCCTGGACGCATTTTTAAAAACAGTCAGGATAGCCTGGCGTTGTTTTGTTTTCC
>DUUE01000165.1 GCA_012841735.1 Bacillota bacterium
GATTCGCCATATTTCAGCCTGGAAAGCGAATCTTTTTCTCTGGAGCCGGCGGAAATTATCACTGTTGACGGCACCCGGACGGGTGTTTTCCGGCTGGAAGCCCTGGAACCGGGTGAGGAAGTGGAATTGAAAATAAGGGCAAAGGTTAAAACCAACGCCATCACTTTTCATGACGATTACGTGCCACAGGAAAACAGTATTATCTCTTCTTACCTGGGGGCAGCTGCGGGAATTGAGAGCACTCATGGAGAGATTGTAAGCCTGGCCGGCAAAATTACCGCAGGACTGTCAACTGACTGGGAGAAAGCCCGTGCCATTACCACATGGACGGCCACCGCCATTAAATATGATGACAAAGCCGCCACCCGCAACAGCGGTGCCCTGGCGGCACTGCAAAGCAGGACAGGCGTCTGCGAGGATTATGCCAAATTGAGTGTTGCCCTTGCCCGGGCGGCAGGAATCCCTGCCAGGGTTGTTTACGGTTATACTGACAGCGGCAGCAAATGGCCCGCGGAGGGAGCTTTTTCCCTGAAAGGCTACAGGCATGCCTGGGTGGAGTATTACCTGGCAGGCCGGGGATGGGTTCCCGCCGACCCGACGCGCAGCACGGCAAACAAATTATATTTTGGTACCCTGCCGCATAACAGGTATATCGTCCAGAATTATACCAACCTGTCCCTGAAAGGCAGTTATGCAGGCGGGAAACTGGCCATTACATGGGCTGATGCCCTGGAGTAAGCGGAACCCCTATCACCCCCCAAGTGATAGATCCCACAAAGGAGCCGGACATTACTGTCCGGCTCCTGCCTTTATGTTTCCTGTTCAGCTTGTTCCCTGCACCCGCGGCGGTTTTTTCTTCACAATTTCAACCAGCTCGCCTTTGACAATCAAACGTACGGACAGGTCGGTGATAATGCAGGTGGTCAATGTTATTTCCGGTTTGCCGGTGGAGGCAATGACACTCCAGTCCCGGCTGTCGGTGATAAAATTGTCACAGACTTCATACCTGTAAGTGGTGTCGCCCAGTGTCAGCCTGATTTCATCGCCGGGCTGCAACCGGTCCAGGTACAGAAAATAAGAGCCGTGACTGCCCCTGTGGGAAGCGATGGAGACATTTCCCCGCTCCGGGTGGCTGCTCTGCGGGTAAAAACCCGGGCCTTTAGTCAGGTCCTGCTTGCTGACTCCGTGCACGACTGCCACCTTCAGTTTAAGTTTGTCGATTTCCAGCAGGCCGAGATAGGGGGGCAGGCCTTCCGGGGGGAGTTCGACCGGGGGTGCATGGTTTTCCGACGGCTCTTCATTATCTGTGGTTGCAATGGGCTCCATGACCGGGTTGTCCAGCCCTGCAAGCATCCGGCGCTGAAAAACATAACTTTGCGCCCACTGCCAGAACGGGATGGCAAGCAGAACCAAGCCGACAATGATCAGGACCAAACCGAGACGTCGGACCGGGATTTTTTTTGCCACCGCTGTCACCTCCCGCGCACAAGGATACTGCCGCATCAACAGGCAGTTTTTCTTCTTAAATTATAAGGTGCGGGGAATCTGTGGTCAACACGTTCTCCGGGTCGTGTGTCTTGCATTACGTGCCGGAAAGCGTATATAATAGGGAGAAGGCCTGTGGACAGGCTTTTTTCAGATTGAAATACGGGAGGCAAAAAACGGTGGCTGAGTACCGTCCTGGTGAAATTGAACCGAAATGGCAGCAAATCTGGGAGGAGCAGGGCTATTATAAAACAGATGACAGTGGCAGGAAGAAATTTTATGTCCTGGAGATGTTTCCTTACCCTTCCGGGCGTTTACATATGGGGCATATGCGTGTCTATTCCATTGGCGATGTCCTGGCAAGGTTTTTGCGGATGCGCGGTTACAATGTTCTGCACCCCATGGGCTGGGATGCCTTTGGCCTGCCTGCAGAAAATGCCGCCATAGAGCGTCAGGTGCACCCGGCGGCCTGGACATACAACAACATTGAGGCAATGAAAAAACAACAAAAAATGCTGGGGATCAGTTATGACTGGGACCGCGAGGTAACCACCTGTGACCCGGACTATTATAAATGGACACAGTGGCTCTTCCTCCTGCTCTATCACCGCGGACTGGCTTATAAAAAGAAAGCGGCTGTCAACTGGTGCCCGCGCTGTGCCACAGTGCTTGCCAATGAACAGGTGGAGGACGGCGCCTGCTGGCGCTGCGGGGAAGAAGTAACCGTAAAAGACCTGGAACAATGGTTTTTCCGCATTACGGATTATGCGGAAAGACTGCTTGACGATCTGAAACTTTTGGACGGTTGGCCGGAACGTGTCCGCATCATGCAGGAGAATTGGATCGGCAGA
>DUUE01000433.1 GCA_012841735.1 Bacillota bacterium
AGGCTCTTTTTATATGGGTATTCCGCCGGCGACAAGATATGCCTGCAGGCGGGCACCGGGGGCGGAATCTGTATTATTTTGCCCGCAGGCAGGAATCGGGGCAATCTTTGTTGAAGATTCCTGATTTATAAATGCGAGACTGTGGAATGCTGCTGATGGGAGGTCTGTCATTGTACTGGAATCGTGAAGCGGAATGCATGTCGCGGGAGAGGCTGCGTGAACTGCAGCTGAAACGGCTGAAAAAAACGGCGGAGCACGTTTTTAACAGCGTGCCGCACTACCGGCGCGCTTTTCAGGCGGCAGGAATTGAGCCGGGTGACATCAGGAGCCTGGATGACCTGGCACAGCTGCCTTTTACCACCAAACAGGATTTCCGGGACAACTATCCCTTCGGCCTTTTTGCCGTGCCGAGAAATGAAATTGTCCGTTATCATTCCTCTTCCGGGACAACCGGCAAACCCACCGTGGTTGGCTATACCGGCGGGGACATTGCCACCTGGTCGGAACTGATGGCCAGGGCCCTTGTCAGTGCGGGCACCACCCGCAATTCCGTGGTGCAGAACGCTTACGGCTACGGGCTCTTTACCGGCGGCCTGGGCGTGCATTACGGTGCGGAACTGGTGGGTGCGGCAGTGATCCCCATTTCCGGCGGCAACACACAGCGCCAGGTAATGATCATGAAGGATTTCGGCACCAATATTCTTACCTGCACACCCAGTTATGCCCTCTTTATTGCCGAAGTCATGGCAGAAATGGGACTGGGACCGGAAGATTTCAAACTGCAGGCGGGAATTTTCGGGGCGGAGCCCTGGTCGGAGAATATGCGCAAAGAAATTGAGGAACGGCTGGCAATTACCGCCCTGGACATATACGGTTTGAGCGAGATTATCGGCCCGGGCGTAGCCGTTGAATGTGAAGAGAAATGCGGCCTTCATGTTTATGAGGACCATTTTATTCCCGAAATTATTGATCCTGCCACGGGAAAAGTGTTGCCTTACGGGGAAAAGGGAGAACTGGTGCTTACCACCATTACCAAGGAAGCATTGCCCGTTATCCGTTACCGGACGCGCGATGTGACCGTCCTGACGGAGGAGCCGTGCCTCTGCGGCCGGACCCATGTGCGCATGGGCAAAGTGATGGGCCGCACCGATGATATGATTATTGTGCGCGGCGTCAATGTCTTCCCCACCCAGGTGGAAAGCGTGCTCCTGGAAGTGGGTGAGACGGAGCCCCATTACCAGCTGGTGGTCACCAGGGAAGGCAGCCTGGATGTGCTGGAAGTACTGGTGGAAGTGTCGGAGCGGATGTTTTCCGACAAGGTGAAGCGCCTGGAAGAACTGGAAAAGCAAATCTATGAACGGATTGACTCCGTTCTGGGCATCAGCGCCAGGATCCGTCTGGTGGAGCCCAAAAGCATTCCCCGCAGCGAAGGGAAGGCAAAACGGGTTATTGATAAAAGGCAGCTTTAAGGAGGGGGGTTATTATGTCACAAAGATTGTGCAGGGAAAAAATACTGGCAATTAAACCGTATGTGCCGGGAAAACCGGTGGAAGAAGTGGAAAGAGAACTGGGCATCAAAAATGTCATCAAACTGGCCTCCAACGAGAACCCGCTGGGACCTTCCCCCAAGGCGGAGGCTGCCATCAGGAAGCTGGCGGCCACAGTTTCACTGTATCCGGACGGCAACTGCTACTACCTGAAAGAAACACTGGCCAGGCGCTTTAATGTCGGGACGGACCAGCTGTTTATCGGCAACGGTTCCGACGAGATTATTGAGATTATTGCCAAGGCTTTTCTGGAAGAAGGGGAAGAAGCTGTTGTGGCGGACCCTACTTTTTCCGAATATGATTTTGCCGTCACACTGATGGGCGGCGTTACAGTTGCGGTGCCCCTCAAAAAGCTGACACATGATCTCAGGGCCATGGCAGACGCAGTGACGGAGAATACAAAACTCTTTTTTATCTGCAATCCCAATAACCCTACGGGGACCATGGTGGACAAAAAGGCGGTGGCGGAACTGATGCAGCGACTGCCGGAACGGGTCATAACTGTTTTTGACGAGGCATACCATGAGTATGTAACTGATCCGGCTTACCCGCGGACACTTGATTATGTCCGGGCAGGCCGCAATGTGATTATCCTGCGCACTTTCTCCAAGATTTACGGCCTTGCCGGCCTGCGGGTGGGGTATGCTCTTTCCACCCCGGAGATTATCGGCATGTTAAACAGGGTGAAGGAACCGTTTAATGTGAACCTGCTGGCCCAGGCGGCTGCACTGGCGGCACTGGAAGATACGGAGCACCTGGAGCGCAGCGTGCGGGTCAATGAGGAGGGCAAGGCTTACCTCTATGAAGAATTTGACAGGCTGGGCCTTGCGTATGAACCGACACGTGCCAATTTTATCTGGGTGCAGGTGAAGGCTGATTCACAGAAAGTATTCCAGAAACTGCTGCACCTGGGTGTGATCGTACGGACGGGGGATATTTTCGGTGCGCCGGATGTACTGCGGGTGACGGTGGGCACTCCGGAACAAAACAGGCGTTTCATTGCCGCCCTGCGCAGCGTCTTGACAACAGAAGGTGTCCTTGGATAAAATAACACTGCCAAATGCATAAATATCCTGGGGGTGCCCGCGGGCGCGGGCTGAGAGAACGGGGCCGGAACCTGTTCAACCCTTTGAACCTGAGATGGTTAGGACCAGCGTAGGGAAGGACCGTAAGGCAAAGAGCCGCAGACAAAAACGGTCTGCGGTTTTTATTTTCAGACTGAACTGCAGGGAGGAAAAGAATGTTCATGCAAACAGGGAAAATGCTTGCCGCCGTCCGTGCACAAAAACCGCTTGTCTACCACATTACCAACACTGTTACCATAAGCGATTGTGCCAATATTACCCTGGTGTGCGGCGGCCTGCCCGTCATGGCCCCGGCGGCGGAGGAAGCGGAGGAGATGGCGGCCCAGGCCCAGGCAGTGGTGCTGAATATCGGCACCCTGACAAAAGAACAGGTGCGGGCCATGCTGCTGGCGGGGCGCAAAGCCAGGGAACTGCACATACCTGTCATTCTTGACCCGGTGGGCGCAGGCGCCACCGCCCTGCGCCTGGAAAGTGCGAGAAGGCTGGTGGCGGAAGTTGCTCCCGACATTATCAAGGGGAATGCGGCGGAAATTGCCGTCCTGGCAGGGGGCAAGGCGGTCATGCGCGGTGTGGAATCCGTGGCCGTCACCGGCAGTGTGACGGACATGGCGTTGTCCCTGGCGCGGGAGGCGGGGAGCGTGGTGGCCGTCACCGGCGCCGTGGACGTGGTTACAGACGGCGGGGAAGTGGTGGAAGTGTATAACGGCCATCCCCTGATGGCCTGCGTGGTGGGCACGGGCTGCATGACCGCCTCCCTGATGGGCTGTTTTGCCGCCGTGGAAAGAAACAGGCTGCAGGCGGCTGCGGCTGCTCTCTCGGTTTTTAACCTGGCGGCGGAGGAAGCGGCGCGCCAGGCGCAGGCTCCGGCAGCTTTTAAAGCGGCGCTCTTTGATGCACTGTACGGCCTGGATCCTGCGGTGGCGGAGGAAAGGCAAAAAATTACCCGGAAGGTGAGCGGGAAATGACAGCAAAAAAAGTGACGGGCATTGCTTTGTTGGCCGCACTGGGGACGGCGGCCGGCTTTTTCCCCGCCGTCCCGTTTTTCGGGGCCAGGCTTTTTCCGGCGCAGCATGCCATTAATGTGTTGGCGGCCGTCTTTTTCGGTCCCGGCCCGGCCGTACTGGTGGCTTTTATCATCGCAGTGCTGCGCAACTTGCTGGCAGTGGGGACAGTCCTCGCTTTTCCGGGGGGAATGGTGGGCGCAATGCTTGCCGGCTGGGTCTTTCGCTGCACCCGGAAGGATTATGCGGCTGCGGCAGGGGAAGTATGCGGCACAGGCGTTCTGGGAGCGCTGCTTTCCGTTCCCCTGGCACGCCTGATCCTGGGAAACGAAGCGCTGGCGTTTACCTACATTGTTCCTTTTACTCTCAGCAGTGTGGCCGGTGCGGCGGTCGCTCTTGCCATTTTGAGAATTATTTTCCCTTTTTTTCGCCGCAGTTGATAGGAAGCCGGGGGGAAGAGGAAGAAGTATAATTATAGCCGTCTGCAGGATAATGTACTGTATTCTGTAAAATAATCAGGAAAAGGAGGGACTGCAGGTGATAGAATTGAGGGGCGTATCCAAAAGCTATAACAATGGGGCGGTCAAAGCGGTGGACAATTTAAGCCTCTCGGTCCGGCCGGGTGAAATCTTCGGCTTTCTCGGCCCCAACGGGGCGGGGAAAACTACCACTATTAAAATGATGGTCGGCCTGCTGAAAAGCGACAGCGGCTCCATTATGATCAACGGTTATGACGTGGAAAAGGAGCCGTTGCAGGTAAAGGCCTCCATCAGCTATGTCCCGGACAACCCGGAAGTATATGAAAAACTGACCGGACTGGAATATCTTACTTTTCTTGCCGATGTTTATCGTGTCCCCCGGGAAGAGCGTCTTGCCCGGATGAAACGCTTCCTGGAGCTTTTTAACATGACCGGTGCCGTCGGCGACCTCATACAGAGCTATTCCCACGGCATGCGGCAGAAAATAGTACTGATTGGAGCCCTCCTGCATGAGCCCGATGTTTTTATCCTGGATGAGCCCATGGTGGGCCTGGACCCGAAATCGTCTCACAACCTGAAAGAATACATGCGGGAGCACTGCGACCGGGGCAAAACAGTCTTTTTTTCCACCCATATACTGGAGGTGGCGGAAAGACTGTGCGATCGCATAGCCATTATCAGCAACGGCAGGCTGATTGCCTGCGGGACCATGGAGGAACTGAAGGAACAGGCGAAAAATACCGGTTCCCTGGAGCATATCTTCCTGGAGCTGACGGAAGCATGAGTATGTGGACGCTGATCAGACAGCAGCTGAATGTTGCCTTCAACCTGTCGGCCTTGCGGTGGTATGCCCGGCATGACAAAAAGAAACTTGCCGGGGGGTTGGCCCTGGCAGTTGCCCTCGTGGTCAGCCTGGCTCCCATGTATTATTTTGCCTACCTGAAGTTCCTGGATACTGTTTTTCTCGCCGGCCTGACCCTGGGGCAGCCGGAAATGCTTTTAACATTGTCCCTGATGGCCGTCAGTTTCATTGTCCTTTTTTTCGGTATTGCCTTTGTCATGTCCACTTTTTATTTTTCACGTGATTTGCCCCTTTTGATCCCGCTGCCCCTGAAACCGGGGGAAATTGTGGGTGCCAAATTTGCGGTGGTGCTGGTGCAGGAATACTTGACGGTGCTGCCGCTGTTTCTGCCGGCACTCATTATTTACGGGACGCGCATGGGTGCCGGCCTTGCCTTCTGGCCGGCGGGGCTGGCGGTGCTGCTGCTCGCCCCCGTGCTGCCCCTGACTGTCATTTCCGCCGTAGTTCTTTTTCTCATGCGGGCAACCAACCTGGGCAGGTATAAAGATTTCCTGCGCCTTCTGGGAATGGTGCTGCTGGTGGCCGTCCTGCTGGCTGTCAATGTACTGGTAACCAAGCTTGCCTCCGTCTCACAGGAAGAAATCCTTGCTCTCCTGCTTGCGGAAGAAGGAATTGCGCGCTTTCTTGCACGCCTGTTCCCGCCCGTGCTGCTTGCCACCCGCGCCCTTGCCGCCGAGGGAGCTGCGGCTGTGCTGAATTTTCTCGGCTATGTGCTGCTGAACCTGGCCGGAGCGGCCCTAACCCTGTTTCTGGGAGAGCGACTATTTTACCGCGGTCTTATCGGCGGGGAGGAAGTGGCTGCACGCAAAAACATTTCCCACAGCCGCCTGGAGCGGAAAATGATGAAAGTGTCTTCGCCTGCCGTGGCCATTGCCGCCCGGGAAATCAAGCTGCTCTTCCGCACACCCATCTTTCTCTTTAACAGTATCGGCGTGCTGGTGATTGCGCCGGTGGCCATGCTCCTGCCCCTTTTAACGGGCGGGGCGATGGATCCCTTTTTGGCGCTTTTAACTCACTCCGGCAACCGTTTTTATGTGAACCTGGTGGGGGCGGCCTTTATCGGCATCATGGGCGCCTTTATACCGGCTTCCTCCAGTTCCTTTTCGCGGGAAGGAAAACAATTCTGGCTGTCACAGGTCATCCCTGTTCCCCCCGCCGTCCAGGTGCGGGGCAAGATACTTTATTCACTGCTTTTGTGCCTGCTCACGGTGCCCCTTGTCTTTCTGCTTTCCTTCTTTCTCACCCGGTGGACGCCCCTGGAACTTGTTATTGTCATTGTACTTGGTTTATGTGCCTGCCTGCCCGCCGTCACATCCGGCCTGCTCATTGACCTGCTCCGTCCCTACCTGAACTGGGATAACCCGCAGAAAGCCATC
>DUUE01000452.1 GCA_012841735.1 Bacillota bacterium
GGCCGGTGTCAAAGGCTGCACCAGCCGCCCCCTCTTTTATTCAGCAGCTTAAGCTCTTAACTCTGGATCCGCATTTTCCGCCTCAACAGGATCGCCAGGCCAGCCATCGCTGCCAGGGCGGCACCGATAATCAGGCAAAGCTGGAACCCTCCGGTTTCCGGCAGAGCTTTGCCGGGGGAAACTGGCTTCTTGCCAAAAACACCGAAGGTGCTGAAATCAGTTAATTCAGCCCAGATGTATTTTTCGGCCGTGTTCACCCCCTGGGGCGACACCAGTTCCCAACCGCTCTCCGGAACATAGCGGTAGAGCTTCAGGTCTTTTTCTTTCACTCCCTTGGGGAGGTTCGCCGGATCATAACTGACCACGAGGCGCATGGTTGAACCGGCCAGGTTGTCGGTCCGTTCGATCCGCAGGAATATTCCCGCAGGGCTCATCCCCTTTGGAGCTCCCTTGGCCTGATCGGCATCATAAAGGGTGACATCGATCTGCCCGTCGCTGATATCCTCGGAGGCGGTTATTTCAATGGAGACCTTGCCGCCGTGGAAATCAACCGTGGCTTCTCCATCGGTTGTCTCGATCCCGGTTTGCGAATTGGTCCTCTGATCGTCATACTCCCAGAAGACAGCCTCCAGAGTCCGATGGCCGCTAAGTGTCAAGGTGTATTCTTCATCATCGCTGATGATGGCGCCGCCTTCCATCCAGCAGACAAAGCGGTAGCCGCTGTCGGGCACAGCCTTGAACGTAACAGAGCCAGGCAAATAGGTGCCTTCACCTGTAACGGAGCCTCCGCCGCTCGCATTCAGGGTCAGGCTGTAATGGACTTCTATCAGCGCCGTTCCGGAGACGCTGTTATAGTTGCGTGCAATGTTCAGATCGTCCGGATCCCCTGGATAGAAGGTTACCGCTACAGTCTTGAGACCCGCCCCAGGAGCCTCATCGGGATCGTCAAATACAAACTCGCCGGGGACAGAGGCGATCCCCATGGAGAGTGACGAGTCTGCCAGCGTCTCGCCGTAGAGTATCGGAGAGGCGAGAGGCCAGCTCATTATCTCCGGGGTGGCCTTTTCAATCGTCAGTGTGCCTTCAACAAATTCAATATCGTAGTTGTCGCTGGTCAGCCCTTTGGGCAAGATGGTATACGCCCCCGCGTCAACAGCACCAACCGCCGTGCCTTCAAAGGCCAGAGAGCCGCCAAGCACACTTTCATCTTCACCGGACACAAAACCGTCATAGCTCACCGTAAAAGCATCGTAAGGGATGCCATCGTAGGTCTTGCTCTTGTTTTCAGCAGCGATGGTCAGCGGAGCCTTGTCAATCGTCAGCGTGCCATTCACGTATGTGATCTCGTAGTTGCCGCTGGTCAGGCCCGTGGGCACGATGGTATAAGTACCCGCGTTAACTGCCCCAACCGCCGTGCCCTCAAACTTCAGAGATCCTCCCAGGACATTCTCATCTTCACCGGACACAAAACTATCGTAGCTCACCGTAAACGTAGTGTAAGGTGTTCCGTCGTAGGTCTTGCTCTTGTTCTCAGCCTTGATCGTCAGCGGCGCCGGTTCATTCGTCAGCGTACCGTTCACATGGGTAATCAC
>DUUE01000319.1 GCA_012841735.1 Bacillota bacterium
CGGTGTGGACTACCCGCTGCTGCTGAACGGTAACAGCCACGGGCTCGCCCTGACCTGGGCGCTCCAGGCTACCGATACCATTCTGGCAGAAAACTGAAGGAAGGGTGATATGGATGAGTAAAGAAATCACCGCTTTTTCCCTTGACGTATTTTCCCTCATGGGAAAGGTGGCCATTATTACGGGGGCCAACCAGGGGCTTGGTATGGGGTATGCCTATGCCCTGGCCGCCGCCGGTGCCGACCTGTTTATCCCCCACCTGACGGATGATGTGTCCGCAGTTAAGAAACTGGTGGAAGGGCTGGGCAGGAAGATAGCTTTCCTGCAGGGCGACCTGGCGGACAAAAAACACATCCGGGAGATTGTGGACAAATGCCTGGCAGAATACGGGCGCATTGACATCCTGGTGAACAATGCGGGCATGAACAAGTTTTGCGATTTCCTTGATTTTCCCGATGATGCTTATGAAAAAATTATTGCCGTCAATCTGAACGCCGTCTATTTATTAAGCCACAAAGTGGCACAAGTGATGGTCAAACAGCGTTCCGGCAAGATTATCAATATCGGTTCCGCCCTTTCCTTCACCGCCGACAAAAAATGTCCTCCCTACGTGATTTCCAAGCACGGTGTCATCGGTATTACACGCACTTTTGCCAACGAACTGGGACAGTATAACATCCAGACCAACGCCATTGCCCCCGGTTTCCTGCAGACCGATGTCAATAAAGACATCAGCTCCGACAAAGCCTTTTATGACAAAATTACCGGCAGGATCCCCCTGGGGCGCTGGGGCAGTGTGTATGACCTGATGGGGGCCGTGGTCTTTCTGGCCAGCAGTGCCTCCGACTATATTAACGGCTGGACCCTCGGCATTGACGGAGGCTTTTCCACCACGCTTTAGCGCACTGCGTCACAAAGAAAGTAAAAAGAACGGCAGGACAATGGAGGGGTCTGCATGAAAAAAATCCTGGCAGTAATTCTGGTGTTGCTTTGCCTTGCACTGACCGGCTGCTCAGGCAAAGGCGGGGACAAGCTGGTGGTGGGGATGGAGCTTGCTTACCCGCCGTTTGAAACTAAAGATGACCGGGGCAACCCAAGCGGCGTCAGCGTGGACCTGGCTTATGCGCTGGGCGACTACCTGGGCAAAGAAGTGGTTATCGAAAACATCAACTGGGACGGACTGATCCCATCGCTGCAGACAGGGAAAGTTGACGTGGTTATTTCCTCCATGACGGTAAAACCGGACCGCCTGGAAAAAGTGGATTTTTCCGACCCGTATGCCCATGCCTACCTGGCGCTGCTGGTAAACAAAGAAGCGCCCGTGGAAAAGGTGGACGATCTGAACCGGCCCGGAATGGTTCTGGCCGTCAAGAAAGGGACCACGGGACACAGTTATGCCGAGGAAAACCTGACACAGGCCACCATAAATGCGCTTGCTTCGGAAAATGCCTGTGTCACGGAAGTTATCCAGGGTAAAGCACATGCCTTTATCTATGACCAACTGACCATTTACAGGCAGTGGCAGGCAAATCAGGAAACGACAAAAGCTATTCTCATACCTTTTCAGGACAGCGAAAAATGGGCGATGGCAGTGCAAAAAGGCAATACGGAACTGCTGGAACAGATTAATGCTTTTCTTGCCAAGTACCGGGCGGAAGGCGGCTTTGACAAACTGACGGAAAAATACCTGGCGGAAGAAAAAGCCACTTTTGATACGCTTGGTTTCCCCTGGTTTTTTGAGTAACGGCCCATGAGGAAGAAACGTTGGTTTTCCGCCTCCCAGCTTGTCCAGATTATTGCTGCCGGCATTATTTTGCTGGGTTTTATGCTGCTGTCTCTTTACCGGATCGGCTACGAGATGAATTTTGCCTCGTTGTGGCAGTTCCGGCACCGCCTATGGCAGGGCTTTGTCATGACGCTTGTGATTGCCGTGGCCAGCCTTTGCCTGAGCGTCCTGATCGGTGCGGTCGCCGCCCTTGCCCAGAAAGCAAAAATTGCGGTCGTCTCTTACCTGGCCAAAATTTATATTCAGATTATCAGGGGCACGCCGCTCCTGGTGCAGATTTATTTCTTTTTTTACATTATTGCCACGTCCTGGGGAATAGACAACCGCTACCTGGCAGGGATTCTGATCCTTTCCCTCTTTGAGGGTGCCTATATTGCAGAAATTATCCGCGGCGGCCTGGAAAGCATCGACAGCCAGCAGTATGAAATTGCCAGAGCCATTGGCCTGACTTCCGCCCAGACCATCCGTCTTGTCACTTTTCCCCTCCTGATGGCGCGCATCCTGCCTGCCCTGGCCGGCCAGTTTGCTTCCATTATCAAGGATTCCTCACTGCTTTCCGTCATTGCCGTGATTGAAATTACCCAGACTACACAGGAAATATCCGCCCAGAACTTTATGTTCTTTGAGAATTATTTCTTTCTGGGCTTGCAGTATTTTGTCCTGACTTTCACAGTTTCCCTGATTACCCGCCGGCTGGAGAGGAAGTATAAACATGCAGATAACGCTTAAGCAGATCAGTAAGAGTTTCGGCGAGCGCATGGTTCTCACGGATGTATCTCTGGCCGAGGAGATTACTTCCCTGGCCGTAATCGGTCCGTCCGGTGCCGGCAAATCCACGCTGCTCCGCATTATCGGCGGGCTGCTGGTTCCCAGTGCGGGAGAACTGCTGATAGACGGGAAAAAAATCAATTTTACGGAAAAGGAATTGCTTGCCTACCGGCGGACCATCGGTTTTGTCTTTCAGTCCAAGGGCCTGTTCGAGCACCTGACCGCCCTGGAGAATGTCACTCTGCCTTTAATCCATGCCTTTGGCATGAATGAGACGGATGCATCCCGGGTAGCCACCCGTCTTTTTGCCCGTTTCGGCCTGGAGGCGGAAGGACATAAATACCCGCCCCAGCTTTCCGGCGGGCAGCAGCAGCGGATTCAGATCTGCCGGGCGGTGGCGGGCAGCCCCAGGCTGCTGCTTTTGGACGAACCCACTTCCGCCCTGGACCCTGAACTGACCGCCGAAGTGCTGGACATGCTGGGCGAATTGCAAAAAACAGGGCTGAACACCATTATTGTCACTCATGAAATGGGCTTTGCCAAGAGGGCCTGCGAAAAAGTTATTTTTGTTGCCGACGGCAGGATCGTGGAAAGCGGGAAAAGCAGCGAACTTTTTGCCGCCCCCCGGACAGAGCAGTTGCAGGCTTTTTTGGACAAAGTTCTGGAGTGGCATGTTTAGGCACATTAGCCCCGACGCAAAACAGGTGACGAGCTGTGGCTTGCCACCTGTTTTTTTGCTGTGCGGAAAATGATATGCTTTGCAGGCAAGGGCTGCGGTTACGGCCAGAACTGCCGGAAGTAACTGTCGGACAGGTATCTCCGGCGCAGGTAGATGTTGATAAAGGCGGCCAGCCTGCCCGCCTGGACCGTATAACGCTTAAACATGACGGTGAAGAATGCTTTGCTCTCTTCCGGCAGCCACTCAGGAATCTTGTCCTCCCCGGTGTAGAGGGCAAGGTTGATGCCTTCGGTTATTTGGCGAAAATCCAGTTTCCAGTCGTAAATCTGGCGGTGAATCCGGCGGCTGTATTCCCGCGGTGTTTCCCCGGGGATTTTGCCCAGACCAAGGCCTTCCAGCATGGCCAGTGCCAGGTTGTAATAGACAACGGCCTGCCTGCGGGGTGGAAGCGTTTGTACCCGCTGCAGGTTTTTCACAAGCAGCAGCCGGCGTTTCACAAGCAGTGCCGCCAGCGCCAGGACAAGCAGTACACAGGCGGCGGCCAGGATCAGTCCCGCTGCGCGCAGCACAGCCGGGAGTTGCTCCCTGTCCTGCGGCCTGTCAGCTTCGGGCGGCTCCTCCGGCAGTGGCGGTTCTTCCCTGTCGGGCGGGGACGGGTCAAGCGGCTCCAGTGCGGGCAGCGTATCGTTGGTGGGGAAGCCGGGGGTTGCTTCAAAAGGCAGCCAGCCGATGCCGGGCAGATATGCTTCGACCCAGGCATGGGCATGGATGCCGCGAACACGGTAGATATTATCGTCGTCGGGGGAGGAGGGCAGTGCAAACCCCTGGACATAACGGGTGGGGATGCCCAAAGTTCTTGCCATGACGGCCAGGGCGGAAGCAAAGGAAGTGCAGTAACCCCGCTTTTCCGTAAAGAGGAAAAAATCCACAAAATCTGTCTCGTCCGGCAGGGGTGAAGCCGTCTCACTGTAAGTGAAATTAGTGCGCAGGTAATGCTCCAGCGCTTTCATTTTGGCATAGACACCCGTTTTGCCTGCAGTAACGGCCGCCGCCAGTTCGGCCACACGGGACGGAAGCCTTCCCGGCAGGGCGGTCCAGGCGGCAAGCCCGTCAGAAGACTCGTCGCTTTCCAGGGCGGAAAAATCGCCGCGGTATCCCGGAATCGCTCCGAAAACAGTATAGGTGTTTTTTAGGGGGACTGCTTCTGCAGTAAAAACTCCCCCGCCGGCAGTAACAAAAAGCGGGGCTTTTATATTCCGGATTTCGGCAGCGGTAAACGGGGTAAAAACAGTGCTGGTGAGCAGACGGGTATGGGTGATGGTTACCTTCACAGGACGAAGATAAGTTTGCAAAACCCCTTCTGCCGCAGCAGGCTCCCAGGGTGCTTCGCCCCCTGTGCCCAGCCAGCTCATACCGGTATAATCCCGCCTGACCGTTCCCCGTAAATACAGGGGGCGGGTTGCTTTTACCTCCAAAAGGACAATATCATCCTGTACCAGCGGCCCGCCCAGCCGCTCAGCCTGGCCGAAGCCGGCCACATGCAGGCCGTATTCGCCTCCAGTACCCCGCACATTGCGCGCCTGGCCGCCGCGCAGGCTTGCCACAAAGGGGAATGTGTTGTCAACCCACATTTGAAATGACGGCAGGGGGACGGGGGGGATACTTTTGGGCAGCAGCAGGGCAAAAAGCAGCATGAGGAAAAGAGTGGTTCCCGTGTATTTCAGCCAGCCGCTCCGCAGTTCATTTTTTTCCCGATCAAGCAGCTCCTCCCAGATGCGGCTGCCCTGCCGGTAGCTTAAAAGCAGGAACCAGCCCAGTGCATAAGCCACAGCCGTACTGTAGGCCGAATCGATATATGTATACCAGAGGGGCGGGAACACAGCCAGGCCCACCAGGAAAAGGAGCAGCAGGTTTCTCCGTACTTTAAACACCAGGAGCAAACATAAAAGAGTAATGGCCGCCACTATGGCAATAAAACGGACATGTACATTGCCCGGCAGGAAAGTGAGCAAAAACTGCAGGATGCGTGCCGCCAGGAGCGGGTTGACCAGGTAGGCAACAAAGCCGGCAAGTACAAGAAGCAGGCAGGAGGCCGGTA
>DUUE01000245.1 GCA_012841735.1 Bacillota bacterium
GGATTTCTCCGGCCTGGGCCGTGCAGGTTTCAGCACAGCTGAATTTTTATCAAAGAAGGCTATTGACAGGCCAGAAAGGTTAGGCTATGATAAGTGCATAAACAGCAAAGGTGCTGTGGACTTAAAGTCCGCGGCACCTTTTATTTTTTCAGGAAAGGATGCTGTTGACGGCAATGAAAGATGTACCGGGTTTGTTTGGCAGTATGGTTTTTAATGATACAGTAATGCAGTCCAGGTTGCCGAAAGAAGTGTACAAGGCACTGAAAAAGACAATGGCTCAGGGGACCCATCTGGAACTGGACGTTGCCAATGTGGTGGCCAACGCCATGAAAGACTGGGCGGTGGAGAAGGGCGCCACCCATTTTACACACTGGTTCCAGCCCATGACCGGCATCACCGCCGAAAAGCACGACAGCTTTATCACCCCCGATACAGACGGCAGGGTGATTATGGAGTTTTCGGGCAAGGAACTTGTGCGCGGTGAACCCGATGCATCCAGCTTCCCCTCAGGTGGGCTGCGGGCCACTTTTGAGGCCAGGGGATATACTGTCTGGGATACCACTTCCTACGCTTTTATTAAAGACGGGACACTGTGTATTCCCACCGCCTTCTGCTCCTACTGCGGCGAAGCGCTGGACAAAAAAACACCGCTTCTGCGCTCCATGGAAGCCCTTAACAGGCATGCCCTCCGCATCCTGCGCCTTTTCGGCAACAATACAGTGCAGCGTGTCGTCACTACAGTGGGTCCCGAGCAGGAATATTTCCTGATAGACAAAGACATGTATCTGAAGCGGCCCGACCTGGTTTATACCGGCCGGACACTGTTCGGGGCGCGGCCGCCCAAAGGGCAGGAGCTGGCAGACCATTATTTTGTCAGCCTCAAGCCCCGCGTGTCCGCCTTTATGCGGGAATTGGAAGAGGAACTGTGGAAGCTGGGTGTGCTGGCCAAAACCAAGCATAACGAAGTGGCCCCGGCACAGCATGAGCTGGCCCCCATCTACAGTACAGTCAATATTGCCACCGACCACAACCAGCTGACCATGGAACTGATGAAAAGCATTGCCCATAAACATGGTTTGGCCTGCCTGCTGCATGAAAAGCCCTTTGCCGGTGTCAACGGCAGCGGCAAGCATCTCAACTGGTCACTCTCCACCGATACCGGCATCAACCTCCTGGAACCAGGGGAAACACCTCATGAGAATGCACAGTTTTTACTGTTCCTCACTGCCGTCATCAAAGCGGTGGATGAATATCAGGATTTACTGCGCGTGTCGGTGGCCAGTGCAGGTAACGACCACCGGCTGGGCGCGCACGAAGCGCCTCCGGCCATTATCTCCATGTTTTTGGGTGATGAACTTACTGAAATCCTTGAAGCGCTGGAAACGGGCGCCGCTTATCAGGGCAAGCAGGCAATGCTGATGGAAGTCGGCGCAACTGTGCTGCCGCATTTTCCCAAAGATATCAGCGACCGCAACCGCACCTCGCCCTTTGCCTTTACCGGCAACAAGTTTGAATTCCGCATGCTTGGCTCTGCTTTCTCCATCGCCGGACCCAACATTGTGCTCAACACCGTGGTGGCCGAGAGCCTGCGCCAATTTGCGGATCTTCTGGAAAACGCAAGTGACTTGCAGAGTGAGCTTGCCTCACTGATTAAGGAAACTATCCGCAAGCACAAACGCATCATTTTTAACGGCAACAACTATGCCGCTGAATGGGTGCGCGAAGCAGAACAACGGGGACTTTCCAACCTGAAAAATACAGTTGAAGCGCTGCCGGCTTTTGTTTCCGAGAAAAGTATCGCTGTCTTTACCCGCCACCATGTGTTTACCGCAACAGAGATCCGTTCGCGGTATGAAATCCTGCTGGAGAACTACTGCAAAACATTGCACATCGAAGCGCTTACCATGATAGATTTGGTGAAAAAAGAAATCCTGCCCGCCTGTATCAGCTATCAAAATGAGCTTGTACAGCTTTTTTCCGGCAAAAAAGCGTGCGGCCGGTACGACTGCGGTCCGGAAGAACAGCTCCTGGACCGGATTGCCAAACTGTCCGCCTGCGCGTTCAAAAAGCTGAACAACCTTGAAAATATCATTCTGGCAACTAAAGGCGAAAGCGATGTGCTTACCTTGGCAAAGTTTTACCGTGACAGTGTCTTTGGTGCCATGTCCGAGCTCCGGCTGCTTGTGGATGAGCTGGAAACTGTGATCGCCAAAAAGTACTGGCCGCTGCCCACTTATGCTGAAATGCTCTACAGTGTAAATTAGGTCTAAATACAGAAAAGCGTGTTTGCGCCGGCGGCAGTAACTGCCTGGCAACAAACACGCTTTATTTATCTTATTGTACCGCTTGTACCGCCGGCCTGCGGGATTGGCGGCTAACTGCCCTGATAAAGAGGTACCGGCCGCAGCCAGCCCTTCAGTTTGCCGTACTTGGCAAGCTGATCAAAAATACCCAGTTCTTCCTGCAAAAACCTTGCGAACATGGTGCGCAGCCTGTCGTTGGTGGTGATCATTTTTACCGCATCTGCATGCAGATTAAGCATATACTGAATGCCTGTAAAGACAGCCCGAAACATCAGGTTATCTTCGAATACCTCGGCATTTCCGGGGGGTCTCACGCTTTTGGGCGGCCGCTCCATTAACGGAATGCCGAAATAATCCAACTCTTTCTCCAGAATGTTAATCTGTTTCTCCAGTGTCTTGCCGATACCCTTACGCAAGATAAGAGCAAAATCAGGATCCTTGGCATAATGTTCATAAATCTGACTGATCTCCAGCGTATCATACCTGGTGGTTAGATGGTTGAATAAATGGTAAACTTCTCCCACATTTACCTTCTCGGCAACCCCGGGAGGGGTAAAAGGATAATTGGGAGGAGAGCCGATCCAGCCTTTTGCTTTACTGTATTTAACTGCACGGTCAAAAACCATGATTTCATCATCTAAAAATTTACGGAACATGGACCGGATATGCTCCGTAGTCAGTGATGTCTGGATGGCCCGCAGGTGCATAACAATATTTTCCTGCAGCAGGGTCAGAAATAACTTCATCAAGAACTTGTCGCGACGGCTTCAAGATTTACAGGCGTGTTTACGCTTTTTGGAGGACGGCGCGGCAGGTTGATATTCAGCCGGTTCATAAGCTTTTCCAATTCATCTATCTGCCGGTCCATAGGTTTGCGCATTGACATATTTATGATGAGCAGAAAGTCTTTATCGTGAACGTAGTTTGTGATAATATTAAGCAATTCAACCCAGTCATATCTGACCCGGAGCATATCCCAGAGGTTAAATGCTTCCTGTGTGTTAAGCTGTGGTTGCTGCTTTACTTTTACCGGCATCAAATCACTTCCTTAAGTAATTGTAAACTATTCTAGCTTTGCCATTAATTAATCCCAATTATGCACCAAGACGCGTGACAGATTAAATGTCACAGGGTTTTACCTCATGTGTATAAAAAAAAGCCGGCACAGTCATAAACTGTGACGGTTCAGTTCAGAAAACCGCACCGTTTGGCCGGAACAAACAGTCGCACAAAACAGTTATGCTACCGCTTTGCCTATTTAAGCCGCTTTAATTCAGACGGTTTCCAGCTGTCTTGGACAGATTTTTCTATAGTCAGTTCGAAGAGTTCTTTTTGCCCGTTATTTTCGCTTTGCAGTAGAACTTTTACCAGATTGGCGCTTTGTGCAGTTGTGGCCAAATGATTTATACCGCTGCGCCAAAACTGAACCTGACCCACTTCTACTTCCGCCGGCAAAAACCGGTCTGAAAAGAGTTCACCTTTTTGGATGGCTGCAATTGTTTCCCCAACCACCTTTTCTATTTCCTGGCGTTCCAATGAAGTGGGAAAGGTACTAAAGCCTGTAACCAGCCAGTTTCCTTCACTTTTAATCAGCTCCAAAGCATAATCTAAATTTTCTGCTTCACCGTTTGGCGTTTTAAGTTCCACACCGATTATGAGAGAAACGTTGTCATGAAAAAAATTGGTTTCAAATTTTTTCAGCTTAATCTTCATCATGTATGTGTGGACGGGGTTGGGAACATCTTGCTGAAAAATCAGTTCCATATCTGTATAAGCCCACTGATGCGGTTTGTCAGTATTAGTAAAAAAGTTTTTTAATCCAGTTTGGTTTTTATCTCCCTTAAGCTGATAATCATAAAGAGTTGTCATTGCTCCCCGGAGAGTCTGACAAATTTCCGTTTTGTCATTATGCTCTGCCGGCTCAGAAATTTCTGTGTTTGGCTGCAACAGTTTTTCGGCGACAAAATCCACCTGCTGCCATCCCGGACCGTTTACATAGCCGGTAGTACCATCAGGCATAAGACTGATACTGGCGCCAAAAACTTCAAACTTATTTTTTAATTTTCCGTTACTGTCTACTAAATGTAAATAAAAGAAATTATCCTTATAGTCTTGCTTTTTTGTAGTAAAGGCAATTTTGCCGTCGGTAACAAATTTAACATCGTAAACATAATCTTCTGTTAAAACAATTACTTCCTCCGGAACATTAATATCTTTAATATAGTACAAGCCGAAACCTTGGTCACCCACTGCCACCAGCGCCCTTTGGTAGGAGTCTCTAAATCTTCCCGGGATCACATTCTTCACAACATCGCCGTGTTTCTCTAAAATTACAGTATTAATACCGCCACTAACCAAATCCCACTGAGTGCCATAGTAATAATTAGCGTCCAGTCTCCCTTTATAGTATGACTCTTCCCTGGTTTCATAGGCTTCAGTCACTTTTAACGAATCCACATAATAAATGCTGCCATTAGCCAGTTCCGGCTGTTCGGAATACAGCTTGTTATCGTTGTCTGGCGACCAAAAAAAATTAATGATAGTTTCCTGAGCCAGTTTTTCTTCCATAATAAGTTTTTCCTTTTGCACATCATAAATCGTCAGTCTGCCGCCGCCACCAAAGGCAACTTTGTATCCGCTGCCATTCCATAATGTCTTGGTCACAAAGGGGATATTGGCGGCGACAATTTTCTTTTCAGCCGTTTCCAGGTTTTCCCGTATAATTCTGACTCTGTCTCCCGGATCCCCCAGAATTACTTGCTCACTACCGGCGAACTCCAACCGCTCCATAAAATAGATTTCCTGTCCGTCGGGAGAAATGGTCAAAAGAATGTTGCCCGGCTCCCTCTGTGCCCAAAAATTATCATTGTGATATTTTTGAAAAGGTATCCTGCCCTCAATTTGCAAGATATCTTTATTATTCTCTTTTAAATAGTCACTATCCTCAACAATATATACCTGGCCTTCTTTAATTTCCTGGTGGCGGCAGCCTACTATGAGCATTAAAAATATTATGAACATTAAAAGTATGATTTTCTTCATTTTATCGTCCCTTCTCCGGCCCACCTGGCAGTCTCTAAACATCCCGGGTTACTGCTGTGTTGATAAAACTATACCGTATTTTACTTCTTTTCTGCAAGTTCACCTACAAGACTTGTGACTCTATTAACAGGATTCTTGCTGCAAAAAGCGAAGTTATTTGAAAGGTTCCGGGGCTTGGTTAGAACACACCTTGTTTATGGAGTGAAATACTGATGGCGAAAATTCTGATTATTGAAGATGAAGAACCTATTAGGGAATTAATCAAATTAAACCTGGAAATGTCCGGGTATGAAACTTTGGCAGCTGCAGACGGCCAAGAAGGCCTTGCTTTCATCGACAGCAAAACCATTGATTTAATCATTTTAGACATTATGCTTCCCAAGCTGGATGGATACGAACTTATGACCACAATTATCAGGAAAAACATCCCCACCATCATGCTGACAGCTAAAGACAGCTTGATGGATAAAGTTAAAGGTTTGGAGATGGGAGCAGATGACTACATAACAAAGCCTTTTGAAGCAATTGAATTGTTGGCACGTGTTAAATCTGTTTTAAGAAGAACGGGTAAAGAAAGAGCAAGCATTGTTTTTGACGATATAGAGATTTTTATAGATCAACGCAAAATTTTAAAGGGCGGTATAGAAGTAGAGCTGACTTATAAAGAATTTAGTTTGCTGCAAATTCTGGCTGAAAATAAGGGCGTTGCCATGTCCAGGGAAAAACTTTTGGAGATCGTATGGGGCTACGACTTTCAAGGCAATACAAGAACTGTTGATATGCATATCCAAAGAATTAGAAATAAATTGGGTACAGATAGAATTAAGACCATCTACAAAGTAGGCTACCGCCTGGAGGCTTAGCAGCATGAAATTTGGTTGGAAAATATTTTTTTTGTGCATAGGGATCTATATCATTTCTTTAACTATAACAGGCGTAGTAGTTACTGAAAGCACCTATAACAGCCTGCTGAAAAAAGAAGTCGCACGTGCAGTGGAAGAAGAAAGCAATCTGCATTCAACTTTGCTTTTGTATTTACGCAATAACCAGCGTATTGTGCGGGAAAAAGTTGAAGTGAGAAATTATAGTAAAAGCATTGTGGATACTGTGAAAACTGACGGTAATTATCTGGAAATTTATGATGACAAGTTAAGTCTTTTGGCAACCAATGCACCCAGAACCTGGTTTTTTCCTCACCAGGAACTGGAAGTAGCACTGCAGGGGCAAAAAAACTTTGTTCTCAGGCAGGATGAAGAAGGATTTTACTTATTTGTATCCAACGTCCTGAAATTGGAAGAAGAAAAAATTGTCCTCTCTTTGATTAAAAATATAACTCATGTCATCAACCACCGGCGGGAACAGTATTTGTTTTTTCTCCGCACCGGCCTTATTGGCCTGGGTTTTGTGGCAGTCATCACCTGGTTTTTAAGCGCGCTGCTTTTAAAACCTTTGTGGGATTTAAGCCTGGCTGCCCAAAAAATTGCCTCCGGTGATATCACCGTCAGAACCAATATTAAAAGAAAGGATGAAGTAGGGCTTTTGGCCACGCAGTTTGATCTGATGGCCGATAATATAGAACAGAAAATAACCCAGCTAGAAGAAGAAGGGCAACGGCAGCAGCGCTTCATTGACAACTTGACACATGAACTGCGCACACCGCTTACCTCCATCATTGGTTATGCCGATTACTTACAAAAAGCCGCATACAACCCGGATGTGTTAAAAAAAGGCTTGAGCTATATTTATGCGGAAGGAAAACGCTTGCTTAATGTTTCCAAAACTCTAACCAATATGATTCTGATCAGGGAAAAACCTTTGCGGCTGCAAAAAGAAGTTGTCATGCCCCTTTTGCATGAAGTAAAAAACATTATGAAAATCAAAGCGGAAAAAAATGAAATAGTTCTAGAAATTGTCGGCCAAGATGCTACGCTTAATCTA
>DUUE01000052.1 GCA_012841735.1 Bacillota bacterium
AACCTGATCGCGCTCCATCTGCTCCAGTTTCACACCGGCGGTGCCGTTGTAAAGGTCCTCCACCGGCAGCCGCGGAAATGAGGCCAGCACCAGGATGTCGCCGCTTTTCGGGTCCAGCAGGATGAATGCCCCTTTTTTAACGGCGGCATTTCCCGCCGCTTCCGCCGCCTCCTGCAGCTTTCTGTCAATGGTTGTCACCACATTATACGGACGGCGCAGGTGCTCATATTTCCATTCACTGATGCCATACCCGGGAACCATTTGTCCTTTGGCGTCAACTATGACACCCACCGCCGCGGGCGTCCCCCACAATTCCCGGTTAAAAGCGCGCTCCAGGCCGGAAATACCCTCACACGGCTGCAGCGGATTGACCGGTTTCCTGATATAGCCCGTTACATGGGTGGCAACGGAGGCGGCCGAATAGCGGACCTCCTCCCTCAGCGCCAGGTTTTGCAGGTAGACGGGAGCAAGCTCCGAGGCCGCATGGTATGCCGCCTCTTCCGGGTGCAGCTCCTGCAGGTAAGCATGCAGTAACCGGCCGTTGCGGTCCAGGATTTGCCCGCGGCCCGAGGCATACACATATGTATCTGTTCTCTGGGCTGCTGCCTGCCGTGCCAGCCGCCAGCCCTGCAAAAGCTGCAGGGAAAAAAGACGGGCAAGCAATAACCCGGATACCAGCAGAAAAAAGGAGAGGACAAGCACTATCCGTGCCTGCCGCCTTGCCCTGCGCATAAAAACACCCCGCACACAGACTTAAGATACTAGTCTGCCCGGCGGGGCATCTTTTTATACTGCAATTACACCGGCCGGCTGCAACACACCTGCTCCAGCCGCCGCCTGATGATGGCATATTCCTCCACAGGCTCCGGCATGGCCAGTGAAACATGCTCCTGGACACGGACTGCTTCGCTGATGGGTGCGCCGTCAGCATCCCGCAGACCCGTGACAATAAATTCACGGCAGTCTGTTTTGGGACCGAACACTTCCAGTTTTTCACCCACGGCAAAGCGATTGCGCATTTCCACCACGGCACGTTTTGCCACCGGGTCGTAACTCTGCACCACACCGACAAATTCATGGCTTGATACCTGCTGGGCGCTGTCAAAAACCTGTCCCGAAAGCCCCGGGTTCTCTTCCAGAAAACCGGCGGAATAGGGACGGTGGCTGATTGCCATCAGCTCCGCATGCAGGGCTGGGTCCGTGGTGTAATCCGGGTCGCGCAGGTAAGCATCCAGCGCCCGGCGGTAGGCACGCGTGACTGTAGCCACATAATAGACGCTTTTCATCCGCCCTTCAATTTTAAAACTGTCAACTCCGGCTGCAAGCAGCCTGCCCAGGTAATCAATAAGGCACAGGTCACGGGCATTCAGGATATAAATACCGCGGCTGTCTTCCTCCACCGGCATGTATGCGCCCGGTGTCTTCTCCTCCAGCAGGTAATATTTCCAGCGGCAGGCCTGGGCACATTCCCCCCTGTTGCCACTGCGGCCTGCCAGGTGCAGGCTTAAATAGCAACGCCCCGAATACGCCCAGCACATGGCACCATGGACAAAAACCTCCAGTTCCACGCTTACGCGGCGGCGAATTTCCGCAATCTCCGCCAGTGACAGCTCGCGTGCCAGGATGATGCGGGTTATGCCTGCTTCCTGCCAGAAAAGCGCACTCCTCCAGTTGGTCGTATTGGCCTGGGTGCTTAAATGACAGGGCAGTCCGGGAACCGCTTCCCGGGCGATGGCAAGAACGCCGGGATCGGCGACAATAACGGCGTCCGCCCCCAGCTCCTGCAGGGATTTCAGATAGGCGGGCAGTTGTGCCACGTCCCTGTTGTTGGCGAAAATATTAACAGTCACATATACTTTGGCCCCGTGCCGGTGAGCAAAGTCAATGCCTTCCCGCAACTCGTCCGTGCTGAAGTTGCCGGCGGCCGCCCGCATGCCGAAATTTTTGCCTCCCAGGTAAACGGCATCGGCACCGTAAATGACAGCCATTTTCAGTTTCTCCAGGTTACCGGCCGGTGCCAAAAGTTCCGGTTTTTTCATGCCCATCAACCTGAATTCTTTTTATTTTCCCGTGACTTGCGCTTATTTGCTTCGTGTTCCGCCAGCGTCCTGCCGAAATAGTGTTCCCCGCTGCCGTCACCTTTGACCACATAATACAGGTAATCGCTCTCCTCCGGGTACAGTACGGCCATAATGGCGGCTTTCCCCGGAGAAGCAATGGGGCCCGGGGGCAGTCCTTTATACTTGTAGGTATTATAGGGAGAATCCACTTCCAGGTCTTCCAGCAGGACAACAGACCGGTGCTCCCCCAGGGCATAGATGACAGTGGCATCAATCTGCAGGAGCATATTTTTGGC
This sequence comes from Bacillota bacterium, assembly GCA_012841735.1. Classification (GTDB taxonomy): domain Bacteria; phylum Bacillota; class Dethiobacteria; order Dethiobacterales; family Dethiobacteraceae; genus DUUE01. Next base: position 2,357 of record DUUE01000052.1, read on the forward strand.
CAGCCTGTTATAAATGACAGATGCTATGAGCGGGAACTCGCTTTCAACCCGGCCTTCCCTTTCCACCAGGGAAGCCATGGTCAGAACGGTATGCAGGTCCATGTCCAGTTCCGCCGCCCGTTCACGCAGGTCGGCCGTCATGATCTCTGCCAGCCGGTTCTGCATGCGGGTAATAATCTGTTCCGCTGACACGCCCGGTTCAAATTCATATGTGTCCGGGAAGAGGTAGCCTTCCAGAGTATAACGCAGCCCCTCCGTAACCCGGCCTGAAGCAGGCACCACCGCCGCCGCCGCAGCCAGAAATTCCTCCGCCAAAACAAGGCCTGCCGCCTCCATACCGGCGGCAATCTGCTCAAGGTTGTAGCCTTCCGGGATGGTAACAGTAACAGTATTCCTTATGACATCTCCCCGGGCAAGGCGCTGCAGGATCTCATCCATGGTCATGCCGTAATGCATGATGTAATCACCGGCCTGCAGGCGTTGGTCCAGATTCCGGTACCTGGCATAATAGCGAAAAACAGTAGCGTTGCGCACCAGCCCGTGCTCGGCAAGAATGCCGGCGATGCGAATCAGTGAGGCGCCGGACGGAATGGATACAAGCACAGGCTCCTGTGCCAGGACAGGCACAGGCTGCAGCCAGATGTTAACCTGGACGGCAAGCCCCACCAGTGCCACGGCTGCAACAATGACAAAAGCAATAAGCAACCGCAGCAGTTTCCCCATTCTCATGCTCTCTCCCCCGCTAACTTACTCTGCTTCATCTTCCTCCGCCATGACCTGTTCTTCCCACGCCTGGGCCACAGCTTCCCATTCGGCGTCGTCTTCAACCACCACCAGGGACTGTTCTCCGTTTTCGTCCTCGTCAATCCGGAAGATTACGGCTTCCTGCTCGCCGTCATCGGCCCCGTTCGCCTCCGCCATGGCTTCAGAGGGGATCATAATGGCATATTCATTGTCATTCACCATGATAATATCCAGAAAGATAAAATCATGTTCCGCTCCTTCTTCATCCACCAGTGTAACCACATCATCAAACAGTTCTGCCATTTAATTATACACCTCTTTTTTTCGTTGAGTAAACGCCCATATTCTTTACAATCTTACCGGTTTTTATCCGAACCGGGACCGGAATGGGCCTGAAGGTAATTCTGCAGGATGAGAACAGCCGCCGTTTTATCAATGACTTTCCGCCGCTTTGCCCTGCTTACATCGGCGGCAATCAGCATGCGTTCCGCTTCCATAGTTGTCAGGCGCTCGTCCCACAAACGGACTGGCACTCCCAGCTCCTCCCTGACCCGGCCGGCAAACTCTGCCGCCATGTCAGCCCGCGGACCGGCGGTACCGTTCATGTTTAGCGGGTATCCCACCACAATCAGGGAAACCCGATACTGTTCAGAGAGCTGTCTCAGGCGCCGCAGATCGGCCTGCCAGTCTGTACGACGGATCACTTCTATTCCCTGGGCGGTCCAGCCCAGTTCATCACTTACGGCCACACCGATGGTGCGGTCACCCACATCCAAACCCATAATACGCATGTCATAACCCCGTTACTAGTAGATTTTCAGGCAGAAATCCGGGCAGTACGCCCCGCAGTAGCCACAGAGGACGCAGGCTTCCTCATCAACCCTTGCTGTGCCTGCCACAACTCTCAGCGCCCGCTGCGGGCAGTGGCCGGTGCAGGCGCCGCAGCCGCGGCACCAGCTCTGAACGTGCAGGCGCCTTTTTCTTGTACGCAGCGCTTCGCCGAGAGCCTGCGGCGGCCGCCCGCCGGAAAAAAGAGCGCAATTATAATCAATTTCAGCGTCTGTTTGCATGCCCACCGCGATGGCATCCAGGCACTCCTGCCCGAGGACAAAACGGAAAGCGTCTTCGCTTTTGCCGATCAGGTGGCCGCCCCCCAGCGGCTTCATGGCAAAAACCCCCACACCCTGTGCATGCAGGTCAGATATGGCAGCCAGCATTTCCGCCGCCGTTCCGTCCACAATACCCACACCGTCCACATTGATCAGGGGGTGGACAACATCTATTTCCGGCATGGTCAGGGCGGCACGCATGGCGGCTATCTGATGGGTGGAGAAACCGACGGCACGCACCAGGCCCCGCTCCCTGGCTTCCAGCAAATACTCCAGGGCCGGGCGGTGGCCTGCCAGCGTCAGAGCCGATTCCTGTTCATGCAAAAGGAAGATGTCAATGGCGGGAATGTCCAGTTCCGCCAGCGCCCGTCGCAGGCTTTTTGCCATGCCCTCACGCGTATAATCATAAGACTTGGAGGCAATAACAGGTCTTTTGCCGCTTGTGCGCATGGCCTCGCGCAGATAGGGGTACGTACCGTACAGGTCGGCCGTATCAAAAAAAGTAACTCCCCGGTCCATGGCGCGGACAAGCAAGTCCGCCCCCTGTTCCAGAGGGAGGTTGCTTTGCAGGGGCCCTAGTGTCAGTGTGCCAAAACAAAGACGGGAAACACGGATTCCCGTCTTTCCCAGGGTACGATACTCCATTTTTACACCTGATTATCCAGCTTTGACAAATACGATCCCACCAGTTCTTCCAAAAGCTCATCCCGCTCTAGCTTACGGATCAGCACCCTGGCGTTCCGGTGGCTGGTAATATACGCGGGATCGCCTGACAGCAGATAGCCGACAATCTGATTTATGGGATTATACCCTTTTTCCTTCAGCGCTCCGTAAACAATACGGAAAACATCTTTTGCCTGGTACGTTTCTTCGTCTGTTGTCCGTTTGAACTTCATTGTCTGGTCAAAATTCTCCAAACCCCTCACCCCCACAAGGCAGGATCTTACTATACTATTCGCCCATTTCCCATATTTTCCTGTCACTGTTTCTACTTTTGCACCAAATCATTTACGCTTTGCAGGGCCTCATCCAGGCGCCCGGGGTCTTTGCCGCCGGCCTGTGCCATATCCGGCCGTCCGCCGCCGCCGCCGCCCGTTAACTTGGCCACTTCACCAACCAGCCTGC
>DUUE01000175.1 GCA_012841735.1 Bacillota bacterium
CCGCGGGCGGCCGCAGAAACCAAGGTCATCCCGATCGACAGGATCACCAACTCCGAGGCGCCAAAGAGGATATTTGGGATGTTCCCGTAAAAGACCCCGTTGATCATCGTGATCTTGAAATAATCGGCGCCCTTGATCAGGTTAATCATCAGGAGGACTACCAGCACAGAAAGTGGTAGGAAGAGCTGGGACAAGCGATCAAACCGGCTTTTCAGCTTTGACATCTTAATTCACCCCCCTGGGCGATCATCTGCATCACATTTTGTTCGGTCAAATCCTCTCCCCTGAGCTCGCCCACAATCTCCCGGTCCTTCATCACGATTAGGCGCGAACAGACGCGCAGCATTTCATCGATTTCCGATGAGATGAAAGTCAAGCTCATCCCGTCTGCGGCGAGCTTGAGCACAAGCTTTTGTATTTCCACTTTGGTTCCGACGTCGATTCCCCGGGTGGGTTCATCAAGGATCAGGTACATGGGATGGGTCAGCAGCCAGCGGGCCAAAATCGCCTTCTGCTGGTTGCCGCCGGAAAGGGATTTGATCGGTGTATCGAGAGACGGTGTTTTAATATCCAAAAGTTTGACATACTGGTTGGCGAATTCCTCAGCCTGCTTCCGTGAAAGCGGCCTGAAAAAGCCTTTCATCACCTGCAGCGCCAGGATAATATTGTCGCGCACCGAAAGCTCGTCGATGATCCCGTCGCTCTTGCGGTCCTCCGGCAGATAACCGATCCCCTGCTTCATAGCGTCCAGGGGCTTCCTAATCTTCACCCTCCTGCCGTTCACTCTGACTTCACCACCGGTCACCCTGTCGGCGGCAAAGATTGCCCGCACACTTTCGCTGCGCCCCGAGCCGAGCAGCCCCGCAAACCCGTTCACTTCGCCTCTCTGGATGGTGAAATCGAAGGGCCTTACCCCAGCGGCACTCGTAAGGGCTTTTGCCTGAAAAACCGGCACACTTTCTTCGGATCTTTCCGGTTCGTGTTTCTTAATCGCCGAAACATCGCTCAAGGCCTTCCCCATCATCTTTGAGACCAGTTCGATTTGGGGAAGCTCCGCAGTCAGGTATTCGCCGATCAGCCTGCCGTTGCGCAGCACTGTGATCCGGTCGCTGATTTCATAAACCTGATCAATAAAATGAGTAATGAAGATAATGCCTACTCCCCGGGCTTGCAGTTCCCGCATGAGTGCAAAGAGCTTTTGTGTCTCATCTTCGTCAAGCGAGGATGTCGGCTCGTCCAGGATGAGGATCTTGCAGTCCATATCAACCGCGCGGGCAATAGCGATCATCTGCTGCACGGCAATCGAGCAGTTGGCAAGTTCCTGGGTTGGGCCTGCGGGGATTCCAAGAGAATTGAGCATCTCCGCCGCCCGTTTGTTCATCTCTTTCCAATTAACCAAAGCCTTCCAGCCGCGGCCGATGAACATGTTCTCAGCCACGGTTAGATTGGGGCAAAGCGCAATCTCTTGAAAGACCGTGCCGATCCCCAGTTTCTGCGCATCCTGCGGCGATCTAAAGTGAACCGGCCTTCCCTCTAAGACAATACGGCCGGCATCTTTTTCGTAAACACCATTCAAAATCTTGATCAGTGTGGACTTTCCTGCTCCATTCTCGCCCATCAGGGCATGGATTTCGCCCCTGCGGAGCGTGAAGTCAACGTTGTCCAGAGCCCTGACCCCGGGGAAAGATTTGCAGATCCCCTCCATCTTGAGGATGATTTCCGGCTGCAAGCAAAGCCCTCCTTGTACAATGGTGATGCAGACATACCATGTTAATCAAAGTCATTGACCTTTGACAACCACATAGGAATTCCACTTCAGACAGTCTAATCTTCTCGTAACGGTAGGGCGTTCCGTCG
>DUUE01000104.1 GCA_012841735.1 Bacillota bacterium
CCGAACACTATCTTGCTGAATTTACCAAAGGAATCATGGAAAGAATGGGCTTGAGCGGAGAGGTGGAAAGCGAAAGGGATGCGGAAATGCTGCGCCTGAATGTGAGCGGTCAGCGCATGGGTATGTTAATAGGGAAACGGGGGCAGACTTTAAATGCCCTGCAGTATCTGCTTAATGTTGTTTATCATAAACATTTTCCCGACCAGGAAGGGCGCCTGGTTCTGGACGTGGAGAATTACCGCGAAAAACGGGAAAAAACACTGCGCACACTGGCGGAAAACCTGGCGAAAAAAGCGGTAAGAACACGCCGTGAAGTAGTTCTTGAACCCATGACCCCACAGGAAAGAAGAATTATTCATACCGCCCTGCAGGATTCCAAGGCAGTGACAACATACAGTCAGGGAGAAGAACCTTACCGTAAAGTGGTAATTGCGCCCAAATAGCAAGCCTTTGCGCCGCCCGGGGGCGACATTTTTCTTTCTTCCTTTAGTGTTTTGGAGGTGGTTGCATGTATGCTGAAGACACAATAGCCGCCATTTCCACCCCCCCGGGAGAAGGGGGAATAGGAATAGTCCGCATAAGCGGACCGGCGGCTTTTGCCATTGGGAAAAAAGTATTTGTTTTTGGCGTTAAAACGCAGGAGCCGCACAGTCACCGCCTGTATTACGGACATGTGACAGATCCACAGTCCGGAGTGCAGATTGATGAAGCGCTTATTGCTTTTATGCGGGCACCCCGTACTTACACCCGCGAAGATGTGGTGGAAATAAATTGTCATGGCGGTATCATGCCACTGGCCAAAACCCTGGAGGTTGTCCTGGCCTGTGGGGCCCGGCTGGCAGAACCGGGAGAGTTTACGCAAAGAGCATTTCTTAACGGACGTATTGATTTGGCCCAGGCGGAAGCAGTGATTCAGATTATCAGGGCGAAAAGTGAAACAGCCATGGAACTGGGTCTGAAACAGCTGAAGGGACAGCTTTCCCGGGAAGTAAAGACGCTCCGGGGGAGACTGCTTGCCCTTTTGGCCCATGTGGAAGCCTCCATAGATTTCCCGGAGCATCAGGATGTGGAAGAAATGACACGCGAAAGACTTCTGGCAGAAACAGAGTACTGCCTGGAACAGACGGAAAGGCTGCTGGCTACGGCCGCGCAGGGGAGGATTCTGCGTGAAGGTCTGAAAACGGCCATTATCGGACTGCCCAATGTGGGAAAAAGTTCCCTGCTGAACGCCCTGTTGCGTGAACAGCGGGCCATTGTGACCGCCATTCCGGGTACAACCAGGGACGTGCTGGAAGAAAATATTAACCTGGGCGGCATACTGCTGACGGTAATTGATACCGCCGGCATCAGGGCAACAGAAGACGAAGTGGAGCGCCTGGGGGTGGAACGGTCCCATGAGGCTTTGGCTGAGGCGGATCTGGTGCTTTTTGTGCTGGACAGCTCCTGTGGTTTCCGGGACGAAGAAAGAGAGTTGCTGCAGGCTGTCGGTGACAGGCCCTGCATTGTGGTGGCCAATAAAACAGATTTACTGGTAGACAGGGAGACTGCACTGCAGGCAATTGCGGCTGCAATTGCCCCGCGTCCCCTTGTACCCATGTCGCTTGTGGCGGGGGAGGGGTTGGATGTGCTGGAAAAAACCATTACGGACACA
>DUUE01000019.1 GCA_012841735.1 Bacillota bacterium
AATTAAAAAAAATGACAGCATCAAGCCCGTTGACTGTTGTCAGCGGCCGCCCGTCCTTCCCGATAATTACGGTGGGCCGGACGAATTCATCCGTTTCATCATGTTCGTAAGCATTGTCCAGGGCATGCAGGGAAGTGGCTGCCATTTCCCCCTCCCCGTAAACCATGGCCCGGTAGCCAAGTTCCACCCGTTCCCAGCGTTTGTCCCTGTCCATGGTATAGTAGCGGCCGGCTACAGTGGCTACCGCACCCACCCCCAGCTCACGGGTTTTATCTTCCAGCGCCGTCAGATAAGTACGGGCACTCACCGGTCCCACGTCGCGTCCGTCCAGGACGGCATGAATAAAAACCTTTTCCAGCCGGTATTTTTTTGCCATTTCCAGCAGGGCAAAAAGGTGTTCTATATGGCTGTGGACTCCACCGTCCGACAGCAGCCCCAAAAGGTGGAGGGCGGAATTTGTCTGTTTTACATGCTCCATGGCCGCCCGTAAAGTTTCATTGGCAAAAAAAGTGCCTTCCCGGATGGCCTTGGAAATGCGCGTCAAATCCTGGTAAACAATCCTGCCCGCTCCCAGGTTTAAATGCCCGACTTCGGAATTGCCCATCTGCCCTTCCGGCAGGCCGACAGCCTCGCCGCTGGCCTTAATCCGGGCCATGGGGTATGCGGCCAGCAAATGCCGGTAATAAGGGGTGCGGGCCTGATAGATGGCGTTCCCCTTCCTTTTGCGGCTGAGGCCAAAGCCATCCAGGACAATGAGGGCAAGAGGCTTGGGCCTCTTCATACTACCACCGCTTTCTGGGCGCTGTTTACCAGACGGGCAAAACTGTCGGCATCAAGGCTGGCTCCGCCCACCAGGGCACCGTCAATTTCCGTCTCGCGCAGAAAATCCTGTATGTTCTCCGCGTTCACACTGCCGCCGTAAAGTATGCGGACATCGCGGGCAACTTTCAGACTGAACATTTCGCCGATTGTGGTACGGATCCTTTCGCCAGCCGCACCTGCGTCACTGCCGGTGGCGGCCAGACCGCTGCCAATGGCCCAGACAGGCTCATACGCAATGACTGTCCTGCGCACACGGGAAGGGTCCAGGCCGCTTAAAGCGGTGCTTACCTGTTCCGCAATCACATCCATCGCCTTGTTTGCCTGGCGCTGCTGCAGTGTTTCACCCACGCACAGAATGGGCACCAGGTCAAACTGAAAAGCTGCCTTCACTTTCCGGGAAATCAACTGGTCCGTTTCCGCAAAATGCTCCCGCCGTTCAGAATGGCCGATAATCACATAGTCCACACCCAAGTCTTTCAGCATGGGCGGAGAGACTTCTCCGGTAAAAGCTCCTGCCGTTTCCCAGAACATATTCTGTGCTCCCAGCCGGATTCCATGTTTCCTGCAGAGTTCTCCCACAGCGGCAAGATGGACAAAGGCGGGGCAGATCACAGTTTCTATGTCCCCCGCGGCTGCCAGCATGGCAAACCGGTGCACAAATTCCGCCGCTTCGTTTACAGTTTTATGCATTTTCCAGTTGGCTGCAATCAGTGGAATGCGCATATCTACCTCCTACAGGTCCTGTATAACCGCAATGCCGGGCAGTTCTTTCCCTTCCCAGAATTCCAGCGTGGCACCGCCGCCGGTGGAAAGATGGGAAATATTATTTGCAACTCCTGCCTTCTCCACTGCAGCCACCACGTCACCGCCGCCGATAATGGAAAAAGCGGCGGATGCGGCCACAGCCTGTGCTACGGCAATTGTCCCGCGGGCAAAAGCGTCCGTTTCAAAGACACCCAGCGGCCCGTTCCAGATGACAGTCCCCGCCCCGCGGATGTAAGCGGCAAAAAGTTTCCTCGTTTCTTCCCCGATATCGACCACCATCATGTCGGCCGGCACCGCGTCAACATTGACATTGCAGGCGCCTGCCGCCTCATGCAGACCGAAAGCCACGGTAACATCCACCGGCAAACAAAGCCTGACGCCGTGTTTCTCCGCAGCCTTCATCACAGCGGCGGCCTGCTGCAGTTGCTCTTTTTCCACCAGTGACTTGCCCAGCTGATAGGATTTGGCGGCCAGAAAAGTATTGGCCATGCCTCCTCCCAGCAGGATGGTATCGGCCAGCCGCAGGAAATTGGTCAGCACGCCGATTTTATCTGCCGTTTTACTGCCGCCCACAATGGCGACAACAGGTTTTTGCGGATTATGTAGGGTTCTGCTTAAATTATTTATTTCCTTCTCCATTAAAAAACCGGCTACTGCCGGAAGATATGCGGCAATGCCAACATTGGACGCATGGGCACGGTGCGCCGTACCGAAGGCATCGGAGACGAAAAGGTCAGCCAGGGCTGCATATTCTTTGGCCAACTCAGGGTCATTCTTTGTTTCACCGGGATGGAAGCGTACATTTTCCAGCAGGAGGACCCGGCCGGGCTGCAGCTCCTGTGCAGCCTGTGTCACTTCAGGCCCCGTCACCGCACGGACATAAATCACTTTTTGGCCAAGCAGCTGTTCCAGGCGTTCAGCCACAGCCCGCAGCCGCAGGTTTTCCTGCACCTGTCCTTTGGGGCGTCCCAGGTGGCTGGCCAGGATGACGGCGGCTCCATGCTGCAGCAGGTAGCTGATTGTCGGCAGCGCGGCACGGATTTTCGTATCATCGCTGATACTGCCGTCCTGCGCCCGGGGAACATTGAAATCAACACGGGTAAAAACGCGTTTACCCCTTAGTTCAATATCTTTTATTGTTTTTTTGGGCACGGGGATACCTCCACATCAGGATGGCCGCCCGCCGGATGCGGGCGGTACGGTTTAATTAAAGCTGTCTGCCAATATAGACTGCCAGGTCAATAACACGGCAGGCATAACCCCACTCATTGTCATACCAGGCCACCACTTTCACCATGTTGTCCTGAACCACCATGGTGGAAAGGGCGTCGACGACCGTGGAACGGGATTCACCGCGGTAATCTACGGAAACAAGCGGTTCATAGGAGATACCCAGGATCCCTGCCATGGGGCCTTCCGCCGCCCGCCGGAAAGCGTCGTTGACTTCTTCGGCCGTCGTCTTTTTCGCCACTTCAGCCGTCAGATCTACCAGGGAAACGGTGGGAGTCGGTACACGCACGGCAAAGCCGTCAATTTTGCCTGCAATCTCCGGCAGTACTTTCGCTACTGCCCGGGCGGCGCCTGTGGTGGTGGGAATTATGGAGAGTCCGGCAGCCCGGGCACGTCGCAGGTCATTATGGGACACGTCCAGAATCCTTTGATCGTTAGTATACGCATGGATGGTTGTCATTAATCCTTTAACGAAGCCAAATTCCCGGTCCAGAACCTTGCAGACCGGGGCCAGGCAGTTGGTCGTGCAGGATGCATTGGAAATAATATGGTGCTTGGCCGGGTCATAATTCTCTTCATTGACACCCAGTACCACGGTAATATCTTCGCCTTTAGCCGGAGCGGTAATAATGACTTTTTCCACGCTGCCGCCCAGGTGCTTGCCTGCCTCTTCCGCTTGACGAAAGGCACCGGTTGCTTCAATGACAACCTGGACGCCATAATCGCTCCAGTTCAGTCTGGCCGGATCCCTGTCCGCCAGGATTTTTACTTCTTTGTCGTCCACATAAAGGACACCGTCACCGGCTTCCACCCGGTAAGGTGTCCGGCCATATAATGAATCGTACTGCAGTAAGTGAGCCAGCATCCTGGGGTCCCGGGTACTGTTAATTGCCACCAGTTCGACTTCCGGGTTTTCGTGCGCCAGGCGGACACATGCTTTACCGATCCGGCCGAAACCGTTAATGCCGATTTTTACTGTCATTATTTTACCTCCCGGTTGTAAGTAATAAAGAAACCAAGCTTCTGCAGGCCAGAAAAAGCACAAACTTACTTTTCTACAAAGGGTCATAAAATCCTGCTAAATGTTGTACCATATTTATTAAATTGTATACCATAATGACACGAAAAATGAATAAAAAAAGCGCCTCAGGCGCCGATTAATTTTTTGCCTCTCTGTTTTCCGCCATCAGCGTCCCACTTAATTTCTCCAGTCTCCGCATCCTGTGATTGACGCCGGATTTTCCCAGCGGCGGGTCCAGCATCTCGCCCAGTTCCTGCAAGCTTGCTTCCGGGTGCAGGAGCCGCAAACGGGCCAGCTCCCGCAACGAAGGAGGCAGAGTTTCCAGGCCGATCTGCCTTTCAATCAGCCGAATGGCTTCAATCTGACGAACTGCCGCCGCCACAGTTTTACTCACATTGGCGGTTTCAAAATTAACCAGGCGGTTGACACGGTTGCGCATATCTTTTAAGATGCGGACATTTTCAAAAGTCAACAGGGCACTGTGGGCACCGATGACATTCAGAAATTCCACAATCTGTTCACTGTCCTTCAGGTAAAGCAGGTAGCCGTTTTTCCTTCTGGTGATTTTTACCGTGATATTAAATGTCGCAAGCAAATCCGCCAGATCTTCCGCATGCTGCCGGTAATCGGTATAGATTTCCAGATGGTAAGAATGTTCCGGATTTGATACTGAACCTGCAGCCAGGAATGCCCCGCGCAAATATGCGCGCCGGCAGCATTTATTCTCCCGGATAGCCGGCGGCAAACCGGGCACCGGCAGGCCGTCCCGCATCAGTCCCAATACGGACAAAACTTCCCGTACACGGTTTGCTTCAGAAATACGTATCAGATAAACATTATTTTTACGCAACCTGATTTTCCGGCGCACCAGCAGTTCTGAATTTAAATGAAATAACTGCTTAAAGAGGGAAAAAATACGCCTGGCACTGGCCGCGTTGGATGTAACCACATTTAAGGTAAGACGCTTCCCCGAGATCTGGATACTGCCTCTTAGACGGATAAAAGCGGCCAACTCTGCAGCCTGGCAGCAGGAAGCGCCGAAAGGGCGGCGTGTCAGCTCATTTTTTGCCTGCAGGGCAAAAGTCATATGGCTCACCTCGACTTACGGAAATAAACTGCGCTCCGCCCGCAAGAACTAGTCGTTCTTTTCCCCGCGGGAAAGCACATCTGCCAGAATGACACGTGCCAGTTTTTCCGGATCGTGCCGCACCAGTTCCTCCTGTGACAGCACATCCGCCGCAACAACCTGCACCCCCATTTTCTGCAGGCGGTTAAAATCCGGTCTGACGGGCACAGCACCTTCCGCCGCATATTTCTCCAGCAAAGCCCGGGGAATATTTAAGTTTGTGTTCAAAAGGACTGTATCAAAAACAGCTTCCCCGATATGGTCATAAAGCGCGGCAAGGTGGTCCGCTGCGGTAAAACCGTCAGTCTCGCCCTGCTGTGTCATGACGTTGCATATGTAAACTTTCCGGGCTTTTGTTTCGCGCAATGCTTCCGCCACCCCGGGAACGAGCAGATTGGCGAGAATGCTGGTAAAAAGGCTTCCCGGCCCCACAAATACTGCCTCGGCTTCCAGTATCGCCCTGCGTGCAGCCGGGTAAATGGTTGCGCCGGCCGGGTCAAGATGAAGCCTGCGAATTGTCCCGCCTGCTTTGGGAATACTGCTTTCTCCGCGGATAACACGCCCGTCTGTCAGTTCGGCCACCAGGGTCAGTTTATCCAGCGTTACCGGCAGGACTTCCCCCCGTACTGCCAGGACACGACTGGCGGCCAGAATGGCTTCCTCAAAGCCGAATTCTTCGGTCAGGGCAGCCAGAAAAAGGTTGCCCAGACTGTGGCCTTCCAGCCCTTCGCCGGCAGTAAACCTGTGTTGAAATACTTTTTCCAGCAGCGGCTCCGTATTGGCAAGGGCAACCAGGCAGTTGCGGATATCACCGGGAGGCAGCATATCCAGATTTTCCCGCAGCCGGCCGGAACTGCCGCCGTCATCCGCCACATTGACAATTGCCGCCAAATTGGCTGTGTATTTTTTCAATCCCCTCAGCAGCGTTGACAGTCCTGTCCCTCCGCCCAGCGCCGTGAGCACGAGGCCGTTTTCCCGGCCGCCCCGGTAGCCGTTATCCTTCCACCAGAAATTTCTCTGCTTATGCTGTTTGACAACAGGCTGCTGAAAATGGTCCCGGTTCCGCCGTAAACCGTCAGAAAACCGACTGGTCTGCATAAACTTGCTGCTCCTTTTAACTTAAATTTACTTGTCGATATCCCGGTATTCCTTGAACACCTGATAATTTTTTGCCCGCAGGATTTTTTCCAATTCATTGACAATGGCTACGGAACGATGTTTTCCTCCTGTACAGCCGATGGCTATGACCAGCTGCGGTTTGCCTTCCTTGATGTAGCACGGTATCAGAAAAGTAACCAGATCCGTCAGTTTGTTAAAAAACTGATAAGTCAGGCTCCATTTCCAGACATATCGCTTTACCTCTTCGTCATTGCCGGTTTGTGAGCGCAGGCTGTCAACATAGTGGGGGTTGGGCAGAAAACGGACGTCAAAAACCAGGTCCGCATCCAGCGGAATCCCGTGCTTAAAACCGAAAGCCACTAACGTAATCAGTATATTCTCCTGTTTGCTGTCCGGTGCATAGAGATTGCCGATCTCCTCCTTCAGTTCCTTGGGTGTCTTCAGAGAAGTATCAATCAGCTTGTCCGCCTGTGCACGGATGGCGGCCAGGATTTTCCTTTCTTCCTTAATGCCTTCCATGATACTGCCGCGTGTTGCCAGGGGGTGACGCCGCCTGGTTTCCTTAAAGCGGCGGATCAGGACTTCATCGGCGGCTTCCAGGAAAAGAATTTCATAGGTAATCCCCATGGCCTGCAGTATTTCCAACGCCTCCTGCAGGCTGGCAAAAAAATCGCCGCCGCGTATGTCTGAAACAAGGGCAATGCGGTTTATTTTTCCCCCCGACTGGCCGGCCAGCTCCGCAAATTTTGGTATCAGCATGGGCGGCAGGTTGTCCATGCAAAAAAAACCCAGGTCCTCAAAGCTGTTCAGTGCCTGGCTTTTACCCGCCCCGGAGAGCCCGGTGATAATCACAAAACGGATACCGTCCACCCTTTTCACCCCGTTAACCCGTTTCCCAGTATAGTTCCGCTTCCGGCCGCATTATTCCTGCTGCCTTTCCTCTCCATCCGCCTGCACGTTGGCAATGCGTTCTGCCGGAACCTGCAGCCGCCTGATCAAAGCAAAAGCCGCGGCAAAATCACCGACACGCTCCGGTGTATGGGCGTCACTGCTGCACAGGAAAGAAACACCAAGCGGCAGTGCCGTCCGTACATACCCGTCCAGTTTTTCCCCGTAAGAGCTGTTGATTTCCATCAGCGTGCCTCTTTCCCTGCACACAGCGGCCAATGCCGCCGTGTCAATGTCTACCTGCAGGCCGGGGTGGGTGACGGCCGTGACCGGATAACGCCTGACCGCCGCACAAATTGCTGCCGTGTTTAAACGGCGCAGCCAGGCAGGACGAAGTTTCAGCCAGCCGCACAGCAGATTTGCTGCCAGCCAGAAAAATGCCCGCATACTTCTTGGGCGAACCAGTTTGTGGTACCCCAGAAGCAGGAGGTCCAGGGCGGGCAGTATCTTTTCCGGCACATCAATGGTACCGTCAAGATCGACAATATTGGCTTCCACACTGCAAAGAACAGCAATTTGCGGATATTTGCTCCGTATTTCCCCGATCTCCTTTTGCATGCGGCGCAACGCCCCCTCGCCGCGCACACCAATAAAGAGATGGCCGGGACCGTGGTCGCTGATGCCCACTGCTTTAAGGCCCCGCTTCAGCGCCGCCCTGACATTGTCTTCAATACTGCCTTTGCCATGGCTGTAAACAGTATGGGTATGGTAATCCGCCGTTACCCGCAAGCACAATCAACCTCCCGCCTGCTTGTAGTGTACCACATGACAGGCATTTTCTTGCGGCAGGAAAAAGCAAAAGGGAGGATTCCCTCCCTTATGTCCATTCCTGCAGTTGTTCTGCATCAAGAATAATAATCTTTTGTTTCTCCAAAAGCAGTATGCCATCCTTTTGAAAACGGCTTAACACTCTGGCCACCGTTTCCCGGGAAGTGCCGATCATGCTGGCCATTTCCTGCCGGGTCAGCTGCAGGTCTAAAATAATGCCTTTTTTGTGTGGCTTGCCTTCACGCTTCAGTAAACGCAGCAGCAGTCCCGCCATACGCCCGTAAACATCGTGCAGCGCCAAGTCACGGATCAGTATTTGTGCCTGGCGCAGGCGCCTGCTCATTACACGCAGCAGTTTAATTGCCAGCATGGGCTGTGCCTGCAGCAGCTGCTCCATGGCCGTATTGTGCAGCAGCCAGCAATGTGTGTCCTCCGCCGCCTCTGCGGTGGCAGGGTAAGGGCCGCGGTCAAAAAGAACGACTTCGGCAAAAATATCACCGCTGCCCAGGATATGCAAAATCTGCTCCCGCCCGTCGGCGGAAGACTTGCTGATTTTCACCCGTCCGGAAGCAATAACATATAATGCTTCTCCGCGGTCTCCCTCCAGGAAAAGAATTGTCCCTTTGGGATAAAAGCGTGCTACCATAACATCCGCTACCATTTCCAGGTCTTGTGCGGACAAACCTGTAAAAAAGGGGACTTTGCGTAAATAGTCAATATTGATCGGCATATCTACATCCCGGCTTCCGTCCGGACGGCCGCCTCAGTAAATAACATGATAATCAACAGCCTTTAAATTCACGCACCCGGTCATGATCATGCCATGCACCAACTGGGCGGATATTTCTTCCACCAGCCGGCGGACGCCTTCACTGCCGCCACCAAAAACGGCCCGGACCGCCGGGCGGCCAATGAGCACCGCATCGGCTCCCAGGGCAAGCATTTTTAACACGTCTATGCCGCTGCGAATGCCGCCGTCGGCAAAAACAAAAATTTCGCCTTTCACCCGTTCCACAATTTCAGGCAGCACTTCAGCCACACCCGGAGTGGCATCCAGGACCCGGCCGCCATGGTTGGACACCACAATGGCTGCAGCCCCCATATCCACTGCCATTTCCGCCTCCTGCGCCGTCATAATGCCTTTCAAAATAAAAGGCAGCCCGGTCATGCCAATCAGTTCACGGAGCTGGTAAAAACTTTTCGGACCGACCGGATGCCCTTTTTGTGTCATGGTAACAAGTCCCGCCCCGTCCAGGTCAATCCCCACTGCCAGGGTACCGCTTTTTTCAGCCTGGCGAATCCGCTCCGCAACCATCTCCATACTGCGCGGTTTGATAATGGCAATTCCGTTCCGGTATTTTTCTATGGCCGAGAGCCCGGCACTGTAAATCTCCGTCTCCGCCCCGTCGCCGGTAAAAGCACAGGAACCGGCCAATGTGGCGCCTTCCACCAGACCGGCGACCATTTCAGCTTCCGTCAGCTCGCCGCCCATGTTATATGAAGCTCCCGTCAACGGGGCAATAAAAACCGGCGTCTTAAATGTCCGCCCAAAGACTTTCAGGGTAATATCAGGTTTGTCAACCTGGTGTATAGTTCGCATATTTATGTGATACATTGCCAGTGCTTCCACATTATTGCGAAAAGAAGATCCGGTCAGCAGGCCTCCCATCCCGGGTACTTCCCCTGCGCAAGAACGCCCGTCGCACTGCGGGCAAACGCGGCAATAGCCCTTCAGGCGGGCCCGTGCCCGTTCGCGCATCTCTTTTGACATCATCCGCGTACATCCTCCTTGCCGATTTGCAGATAGGTATCAATAAAGGCGGCCACTCCGTGCTCATTGTTGCTTTTTGTTATGATCTGCGCCACCGCCTTCACTTCGTCACGGGCATTTTCCACTGCCACACTGACTCCGGCATAACTTAACATATCCAGATCATTGTAACTGTCGCCTATGGCGGCCACCTGCTCCCGGGGAATGCCGTGCAGCCTGGCCAGCTGCTTCAGGGCCTGTCCTTTTGTCGCCTTTATGTCCGTAATTTCCAAAAAATTCGGCTTGGAGAGCGCTACGGCAAGGCAGCCGGCAAATTTTGCGAGCACTTGCGCCTGCAGTTGCCGCAGACGGCGCTCGTCATTGCAGATGACGGTTACTTTCGTCGGCCCGGCGGTCAGAAAACCCGGCAAGTCGGAAACAACATGATAAGCAACGCCTGACAGTGTATGATAATAACGGGAAAACTCATTTTCCCCCGATACAAACAGTTCATCATCCAGGTAGACATTGACATGCAGCCCGGAAGCCAAAGCCATCTCCACCACTTCCCGCGCCGGTTGCAAAGGCACCGGACGGTGCAGCAATGTTTCTTTACTGTCCGCTGTACGCACAAGCGCTCCGTGGTAAGTAATCAGTGGCAGGTCAATCTGCAGTTTTTTGGCATAACGCCGCGCAGAACGGAACATACGCCCGGTAGCCAGTGTGACCAGCACGCCGGCTGCCGCGGCACGCCTGACGGCATGGTAATTTTGCTGTGAGATCCGGTATGTGTCATCCAGCAATGTATCATCCAGGTCAAGGGCCAATAAGCGAAAGTTCATCCCGACACACCTCTTTCTCCAGCTTCATTATCATATCATGAAGAGCAGCCCCAATGCCAGACATATCTTACTATTCGGCAGCAAAAAAAGAAAGCCTGCCGTGGCAGGACTACTCTTCCGCTGTATGCAAAAAGTGGTATAAAGCTTCCGCCGCCTTTCTGTTCATTCCCTGCACCGCCGCCAGTTCCTCCAGTGAAGCTTCCCGCATGGCGGAGAGGCTGCCAAAAGCACGCAGCAGTGCTTTGCGGCGTGCGTCCCCGATACCGGGGATGGCAAGCAGAGAAGAACCGCGTGACGGCCGGCTGCGCTGCCTGCGTTGTGTGGTTACGGCATAACGGTGTGCTTCGTCGCGTACCCGCTGCAGAAGCTGGAGTGCCGGGGAAGTCCGCGGCAGGCGCAGCGCTTCCTGCCGGCCGGGCAGGTATATCACTTCTTCCTCTTCAGCCAGGGAAATAACGGGCAGCATGCCGTATCCCTGTTCCTGCAAAGACTGCCGGGCGGCGGAAAGCTGACCCGGTCCGCCGTCAATCAGCAAGAGATCCGGCACCAGCAGGAAGGGGTCTTGTGCCTTCTCTGTGCCCGGATCCTCTGCCTGTGCCGACCGCAGACGGGCAAAACGGCGTCCGATTACTTCCCGCATGGAAGCGTAATCATCCGGCTTATCCACACTGCGGATCCGGAAGCGGCGGTAATCTGACGGTTTGGCTGTACCATGTTCAAAAACGACCATGGCAGCCACAGTACCTTCCCCCTGAAAATGGGAGATATCATAGCCTTCAATACGCAGCGGCGGGCTGTCCAGACCGACGGCTTCCGCCAGCGACTGCAGCGCGGCACGGGGATCGCGCGCTTTTGTGTGCAGTAATTCCTGATCCAAAAAGAGGCGGGCATTATCCAACGCCAGGCGCAGCAAATCTTTTTTGGGCCCCCGCTTGGGTACAAGCAGCTTCACCCCGGCTCCCCGGCGCTGCTTCAGCCATTCCGTCACCAGGTCTTTTTCCGGCACTTCTTCTGAAAGGACAATTTCAGGCGGAATTTCCCCGGCATGGGAATAATAACGGTGCAGAAAAGCTTTTAAGAGTTCCGCCGCACTTTCCCCCGTGGGGTTTGTCAGCAGGAAATGCTCCCGCCCTGTCAGCTTCCCGCCGCGAATGACAAACAACTGGGCACAACCCAGCTCAGCCCCGGCCGCCAGGGCAATAATATCCCGCTCGCCGCCGGTGGTTACCACGATTTTCTGTTTTTCCGCCACGGCTTCCACCGCACGGTATTGGTCCCGCAGCCGGGCGGCTTTTTCAAACTCCATTTTTTCCGCCGCTGCTTCCATCCTGGCTGCCAGGTCTGCCAAAAGTTTGTCCTGCTTTCCCTCCAGGAAAAGCAGTACCTCTTCCACTACTTCCCTGTATTCTTCCGGAGCAACCTTCCCGGCACAGGGAGCCAGGCAGCGGTTAATATGGTTGTTCAGGCAGGGACGTTTCTGTTTATTGGGTGCAAGGGGGCCGCGGCAGCTGCGCAGCGGGAAAAGCCGCTGGAGCAGGCGGACAGTTTCCCGGACGGCACCCGCATTGGGGTAAGGGCCAAAGTAGCGGGCACCGTCTTTTTGGACCCGCCTGGCCACATGTATGCGCGGGAATTCTTCCTGCACGGTTACACGCAGGTAAGGATAATGCTTGTCATCCTTCAGGTCAATATTGTAGCGCGGCCTGTATTCTTTGATCAGGTTGCTTTCCAGGATGAGCGCCTCAATTTCCGTGTCCGTAACAGTGTAATCCAGGTCCGCAATTTTTTCTGCCAGGGCTTTTACCTTGGGGGCCAGTTTCTCCGGGTTCTGGAAATAGGAGCGGACACGCTGGCGCAAATTTATCGCTTTCCCTACATACAGGATTTTTCCCCGGTTGTCCTTCATCAGGTAAACGCCCGGGCGGGCAGGCAGTTGCCGCAGTTTTGCCTCCAGCTTGGGCGAATGTTTTTTTGCCATTACAAACCTCCGTCTTTGTCCTGCTGCAGTATTTTGCACAAGAAACGGCCTGTGTGGGAAGCGGCAACTCTGCTGATTTCCTCCGGTGTCCCCGACGCCACCACAGTTCCGCCCGCATCTCCGCCTTCCGGCCCCAGGTCAATGATATAATCGGCTCTTTTAATCACATCCAGATTGTGTTCAATTACCACCACAGTATCGCCGTTATCCACGAGGCGGTCCAGGATGGTAAGCAGTTTGCTGATATCATCGCTGTGCAGTCCTGTGGTTGGTTCGTCCAGAATATAAAGGGTTTTGCCGTTGCTGCGGCGCGAAAGTTCAGTAGCCAGTTTGACCCGCTGTGCTTCCCCGCCGGACAGGGTGGGAGCAGGCTGCCCCAGGCGGATATAACCCAACCCCACATCATAAAGTGTCTGCAGTTTATTTTTGATGCGCGGGATGGCGTCAAAAAATTCCAATGCCTCGGCCACCGTCATTTCCAGCACATCGGCAATATTTTTCCCCTTATAGCGGATTTGCAGCGTTTCCCTGTTGTAACGCTTGCCGTGGCACACTTCGCACGGCACATAAACATCCGGCAGGAAGTGCATTTCAATGCGCAAAATCCCGTCTCCCCGGCAGGCTTCGCACCGTCCCCCTTTCACATTAAAGCTGAAACGGCCGGGCTTATAACCGCGGGCACGTGCCTCCGCCGTCCGGGAAAACAGGTCGCGGATCAGGTCAAAAACACCTGTATAAGTGGCCGGGTTGGAGCGCGGTGTACGGCCGATGGGGGACTGGTCCACTTCAATTACCTTGTCCAGGTGTTCAATGCCCAGCAGGTCGTCATGCTCGGCCGGCTTCTGCCGGCTGCGGTGCAGCTCCATGGCCAGGCGGCGGTAAAGAATTTCATTAACCAGGGTACTTTTGCCTGAACCGGACACACCGGTCACACAGGTAAAAACGCCCAGGGGGAAACGGACAGTCAGGTTCTGCAGGTTATGGGCACGTGCTCCCCGGACTTCCAGCCATTTCCCGTTGGGTAGTCGCCTGACCGCGGGCAGGGGGATTTTTTTCCTGCCGGAAAGATACTGGCCCGTCACAGACTCCCCGGCCTGTTTAATCTCCTCCACTGTCCCCGCAGCCACAACACGTCCGCCCCATGCTCCCGCGCCGGGGCCGATATCCAGGATGTAATCGGCCCGGGTGATTGTTTCTTCGTCATGTTCCACCACAATAACTGTATTGCCCAAATCCCTCAGCCGCAAAAGTGTGCTGATCAGGCGGGCATTATCCCGCTGGTGCAGGCCGATGCTGGGCTCGTCCAGAATGTAGAGCACTCCTGTCAGGCTGGAGCCGATCTGGGTGGCAAGGCGAATCCGCTGTGCTTCTCCGCCGGAAAGGGAGCCGGACGCCCGGTCCAGCGTCAGGTATTCCAGGCCCACATTTTGTAAAAATCCCAGGCGCTCATCAATCTCTTTCAGAACCAGGCGGGCAATCTGCTGTTCCTTTTCTGTCAGTTCCAGGTTGCGGAAAAACTTCCTGGCTTTGTCCACCGTCATGGCGGTTACCCCGGCTATATTCAGCCCCCCCACCAGCACGGACAGGCTGGCTGCTTTCAGCCTTGCACCCCGGCATGCGGGGCAGGGATATGCGGACATATAACTTTCCACTTCCTCCCGGATAAAATCGGAGGAAGTTTCCCGATACCGTTTTTCCAGGATGGGAATAACGCCGTCAAATTTCAGGCTCAGGCGGCGGAAACGCCCGCGCGGGTCCTCATACTCAAAAGGAATGCGCTCTCTCAGCCCCCACAGCAATATCTCCTGCTGCTTTTGCGGCAGTTTTTCAAATGGCGTATCCAGGTCGATGCCGGCATAGTTGGTTGCCGCCAGCAGTACCTGCTGGTAATAACCGTTTGTTCCCGGCACCCAGGGGGCAATGGCGCCTTCCCGCAGTGTCAGGCGCTTGTCCGGCACCACCAGGTCGGGATCAATTTCAGAACGAAAGCCGAGCCCGCTGCATTCCGGACATGCACCGTACGGGCTGTTGAAAGAAAACATGCGCGGTGCCAGTTCCTCAAAAGAAAAACCACACTGCGGGCAGGCAAAAGAGGCGGAAAACAGCAGTTCTTCCTGCCCGATGACATCAATGAGCACCAAGCCGCTGCCGTATTTCAGGGCTGTTTCCAGGGAATCTGCCAGGCGCTCTTCCAGGCCGGGCTTAATAACCAGCCTGTCCACCACAACTTCAAGATTATGTTTTTTGTTTTTCTCCAGCCGGATTTCCTCTTCCAGGTCCCTGACTTCCCCGTCCACACGCATGCGGACAAAGCCATTGGCACGCATATCGGCAAACAGTTTGCTGTATTCGCCTTTGCGGCCGCGCACCAGGGGGGCAAGAATCTGGATTCTTGCCCCCTGCGGCAGTGCCATAATGCGGTCCACCATCTGTTCAACTGTTTGCTGGGCGATCCGGATGCTGCAGTTGGGGCAGTAGGGATGGCCGATGCGCGCAAACAGCAGGCGCAGGTAGTCATAGATTTCTGTCACAGTACCCACCGTAGAACGGGGGTTGCGCGAAGTCGTCTTCTGGTCAATGGAAATGGCCGGCGAAAGCCCTTCAATATAATCAACGTCAGGTTTGTCCATCTGCCCCAGAAACTGGCGTGCATAGGCGGACAAAGATTCCACGTAGCGCCTCTGTCCTTCGGCATAAATGGTGTCAAAGGCGAGCGATGATTTGCCGGAGCCGGACACTCCGGTTATCACTACCAGCTTGTTCCGGGGGATATCCACATCAATATTTTTCAGGTTGTGTTCGCGTGCTCCGCGAATCCTGATCAGGTCATGTTGCATTTACTTACCATCCTCTGCTTTAACTCTGCGCAGTTCAAACAGCAGGTCACGCAGCCGGGCTGCTTTTTCGAATTCCAGGTTGCGCGCCGCCTGTTTCATTTCTTTTTCCAGCAGAGCAATCTGCTTTTTCCTTTCCTGCGGGCTCATGGCTGTCAATTTCTGTGCGGGAACAGTGCTTTCCTCCACCGCCCTGGTAGCCTCAATCACATCACGGACGGCTTTTTGGATGGTGGCGGGTGTGATCCCGTGCTTTTCATTATAGGCAAGCTGCAGCCTGCGGCGGCGTTCCGTCTCGTCTATGGCACGCCGCATTGACTCTGTAACCGTATCCGCATACATGATTACTTTTCCGTTAACATTGCGGGCCGCCCGGCCGATTGTCTGGATCAGTGAACGCTCCGCCCGCAGAAAACCTTCTTTATCCGCATCCAGAATGGCCACCAGGGAAACTTCCGGCAAGTCCAGGCCTTCACGCAGCAGGTTAATCCCTATCAGCACGTCATAAACACCAAGGCGCAGGTCACGGATGATTTCCATGCGCTCCAGGGTATTTATTTCCGAGTGCAGGTAAGCCACTTTCAGCCCCAGTTCCTTATAATAATCCGTCAGGTCTTCCGCCATGCGTTTTGTCAGGGTCGTTACCAGCACCCTTTCTCCCTTGTCCATCCTGGCGCGGATTTCCCCGTAAAGATCGTCAATCTGACCGCTGACGGGCCGCACAAAAACTGCGGGATCCACCAGGCCGGTGGGGCGGATGATCTGCTCCACCACCTGTTCCGCATGTTCTTCTTCATACGGCCCCGGGGTTGCCGACACATAAATCGCCTGGCAAACAAGCTCTTCAAACTCATGGAACATTAAAGGCCTGTTGTCCAGGGCGGACGGCAGGCGGAAACCGTGTTCCACCAGGACTTCTTTGCGAGACCTGTCGCCTGCATACATGCCGCGGATCTGCGGCAGCGTCTGGTGTGACTCATCAATAAAAAGCAGAAAATCCCGCGGGAAATAATCAAGCAGCGTATAGGGCCGTGACCCCGGCGGGCGCCTGTCCAAATGGCGTGAATAGTTTTCAATGCCGCTGCAGAAACCAAGTTCATTCATCATTTCCAGGTCATATTTGGTCCTCTGCTCCAGGCGCTGGGCCTCCAGCAGCTTCCCCGCCTTCCGCAGTTCAGCCAGCCGCTCCTCCAGTTCCAGGCGGATATCAGCCATTGCTTCCTCCAGAATTTCCCGGGAGGTGACATAATGGGAAGCCGGGAAAATGGCAATATGGTTCCTTTCGCTCAAAACTTCCCCTGTCAGGGTGTCAAACTCACGGATGCGTTCAATCTCATCGCCGAAAAATTCTACCCTCACTGCTTTTTCCGTGTAGTAGGCAGGATAAATTTCCAAAACGTCGCCCCGGACACGGAAACGGCTGCGCTCCAGGACAACGTCATTGCGTTCATACTGGATGGCCACCAGCTGCCGCATAACTTCTTCCCTGCTTTTCTCCATACCAACGCGCAGGGACACCACGTGCTCACGGTATTCCTCCGGCGAGCCCAGGCCGTAGATGGCGGACACACTGGCCACAATCAGCACATCACGCCGTTCAAAGAGGGCGCTGGTTGCCGAGTGGCGCAGTTTTTCAATTTCATCGTTTATAGAAGCATCTTTCTCAATATAGGTGTCCGTCTGGGGGATATACGCCTCGGGCTGGTAATAATCATAGTAACTGACAAAATA
>DUUE01000068.1 GCA_012841735.1 Bacillota bacterium
CACCTCCTATTTTGCCGGTGCCAACACAAGATATGGTTTTTACTCCCTTTTTCACTACATACAACAGCCGGAAACAAAACGTGTAATTATCATCAAAGGCGGACCGGGAACCGGAAAGTCAACTCTAATGAGACAGGTAGCCGGGCGGGCGCAAGCCGCCGGTTTGTCTGCAGAACTTTTTTTCTGCTCGTCCGACCCGGAATCCCTGGACGCCGTATCCATTCCCGCCCTCGGCATTGTCCTGCTTGACGGGACGTCGCCCCACCTGACGGACCCGGAACTCCCGGGAGCGTATGATGAAATACTTAACCTGGGCGATTTGTGGGACCAAGACAAACTGAAGCCGCACAAAGAGGCAATCGCCGAACTTGCAAAGCAAAAGCGCAACTGTTTTGTGCAGGCATACCAGTATTTAAAAGAAGCTTTCGTTGTGATGGAAAAACTACGCTGGCTGACGGCACAGGCCATGGACTTTTGGGCGCTGTCAAAAATGACACACCGCCTCTTAAGCGACCTGCTTGCCGCCCTGCCGCCGGCCGCGACTGTACCGCAGGAAAGACAGCTTTTTGGCAGTGCCATCACTCCGGCCGGTTTTATCAATCATTACGCCTCCATTTTTCAAGGCGTGGAACGTTTTTATCTTTTAACCGGCGACCCGGGAACAGGCAAGAGCCATTTGCTGGAGCAAATCAGGCAAACCGTGAAGCTGGCGGGTCATTCCATCCAGGTATACCGCTGCAGCTTTGACCCGGAGCGTATAGACGCGGTTGTCATACCCGTTCTGAAAACTGCTTTTGCCAAAGCAACCTACCCGCATACTTTTTCCCTGGACCCGTCCCGGTTTGTCCGGGAACAGTCAACGCTGGCCCTTGGCCGTTTTACCAAAGCTGCCGAACTAAAACAGTATGCCGCCGAACGGGCGGAAACAGCGGAGCGTTTCTGGTATCTGCTGGGCAAGGCTATTGATATGCTCCGCGCCGCCCAGCACAACCATCAAAAATTGGAGACATATTATGTGGCAGCCATGGATTTTGCCCGCCTGCAGGAAGTGCAAGAAAAACTGCTCGCTGAAATTTTCCAGGAAAGCTAAAGGTCTCGTGGCAAGTTTACACTGCCACATGAAAAAATCAGGCAGTGCTTACTACGTTACCGCCTGATTTTTGTAAAAACAGGTCTTTATTTTTCCGTTATTTCCTCTACGGCCGCCGTCTCCTGGGTGGTTTCCACCACAAACTGGTCTATAAGTTTATCTTTTTTGTCTACAAATATCCAGGTTACAGTTCCTTCAGTCAGCGTTACATCCATTGCCGGCAGGGTTACAACCTGGTAATAATCCCGTTTCGGGTTCACGCGCACCTGCACTTCCAACTGCCCTTCTCCCTCCCGCCGCGCCTGGACATCTTTCACTTCGGCATGCAGGGCAAAAAGGGCGACTTCATGCTGGGGCTGAAACGGATATGCCGGCAGAGCCACATTCCACTCCTCAGCAACTTGAGCCCAGCTTTCACCGTCAACTGCTAGGCGGAAGGTAGGGGTATCCTTCCTTTCGCCTTTATCAGCGGTTGTGAAGCTCACCTCAATCGACTTGGCAGCTTCTTCCGGTGCTACAGTAGGGCTGGCCCGGAAGGAATCATAAACCGATAGGGATACCAGGAGCACCAGGAGGAACAGCAGCGGCAGCAGCCGTCGCGCTTCCACCACAAACATTTTGTTTTTGGCCATGTTTTTCCACCTCTCTTCCGCCTGTCTTTTTCCAATTCAATCCTATTCGCTGCCCTAAAAAAATATGTCCGTCTTTTCAGAAAAAAAAAACGGACATGCCGCCGGTTGACCGGGAAGAAAAAACACGGCCTGTTTTGGTCGCAAAAAGCAAGGGGTGCTCTCCCGTTATTGCGTTGCCAGGATTTCCCCCCTCAGACCGGCGGCGGAACTTTCCGTCATGTGTACAGGCAGCAGCTCACCAAGCCTGTCTTTATGTGCAGCAACGGCAACGCGCACATAATGGCGGGTAAAACCGGCTATTTCTCCCTCGCCGACAGTATCTTCAAACAACACCGTTTCCGTTTTCCCCACAAAGCGTCTGTGGTAGGCCGCCGCCAGCTCCCTGCCGGCGGCCAAAAGCTTGCGGCTGCGAGCTTCCTTCACCGGGGCGGGGATCTGATCCTTGTATTTGGCGGCAGTTGTTCCCCGCCGGGGGGAATATTTAAACACATGCAGGCGGCTAAATTCCGCCCGGCGTACAACCTGTAGCGTGTTGGCAAACTGTGCCTCGCTTTCTCCCGGGAATCCGACCATGACATCTGTAGTGAGGGCAAGATCGGGTATCCGGGAGCGCAGCCGCTCAACCAGGTTCAGAAATTCAGCTGCCGTGTAACGCCTGTTCATCCGCCGCAGAATTTCATCGTCACCGCTTTGTAGCGGCAGGTGCAGGTGCGGGCAAATTTTCGGCTCGGCAAGCAGCAGTTCCGTCAACCGGTCAGTTACCTCCGTGGGCTCCACGGAAGAAATGCGGATGCGGTCAAGCCCCTCCACTTTCACCAGTTCCTGCAGCAGGTCGCATAAAGACACATCACCGTCCAAGCCGGCGCCGTAACTGCCAAGATGCACGCCGGTCAGCACCAATTCGCGGAAGCCCTCCGCCGCCAGCTTTTCCGCGATTTTTACTGTTTCCGCCACCGGCCTGCTGTAAAGCGGACCCCGCGCGTACGGGACTATACAGTAGAAACAAAACTGCCGGCATCCCTCCTGCACTTTC
>DUUE01000150.1 GCA_012841735.1 Bacillota bacterium
CCGGTGTCAGGCTGGCCATGACATCACTGCCCAGGGAACGCCCTTTTACGGCGGCAATAAAATCTTTGACCACTTTATAGTTAACATCCGCTTCCAGCAGGGCCAGGCGCACTTCCCGCAGGGCGGCATCCACATCTTTTTCCGATAGTTTCCCTTTCCCGCGCAGGCGTTTAAAGGTGTCCTGCAGCTTGGCGGATAAGTTTTCAAAAAGCATGCCTTTTCCTCCCCGCTTTATTCCAGTAATTTCTCCACAATCTGCAGCGCTTCCAGGCGTTGTTCTTCCGTCAATACCCTGTCTGCCAGCAGTTGCCGCAAGCGGCGTAAATCTTTTTCCCGGGCAACAAACCTGGATGCCAGGCCAAGGCGTTCTTCCGCTTTTTCAAGCGCCCGGACGGCGCGTTTAACCACATCATGGACCGCCTGCCTGGAAATACCGGTGTTGTCAGCAATTTCAGCCAGGCTCAAATCATGCTGGTAATAAAGCTCCAGTATTTCCTGCTGCCTTTTTGTCAGCAGGCTGCCGTAAAAGTCATAGAGCAAATTGGCACGCGTGGTATCCTCAAGCATTGTAACACATCCTGACATGGCTGTAAAGTAAAAATACTTTACAGTTTAGTATAAACAAAATAGTTTTACCGCAAACAGCAAGCACAGTATTGCGGCGGTGCTTGCGATTGTTGTCAGGCCTGGGAAGCAAAAAGCCCTTCCACATATTCTGCCGGGTCAAAGGGCAGAAGATCATCAATACCTTCTCCCACACCCACATATTTCACCGGGAGCCGCAATTTTTGGGCAATGGCAATGACAATCCCGCCTTTTGCCGTCCCGTCCAGTTTTGTCAGCACCAAACCGCTGAGAGGCACTGCCTCATGAAAAACTTTTGCCTGTGCCAGGGCATTCTGCCCCGTGGTGGCATCAAGCACCAAAAGGACCTCATGCGGTGCGCCGGGCAGCGCTTTTCCCACCACCCTGCGGATTTTTTGCAGTTCAGCCATCAAATTGGCTTTATTATGCAGGCGTCCTGCCGTATCACAGAGGACCACATCGCTGCCCCGGGAAACGGCGGCGGAAATGGCATCAAAAATGACGGCGGACGGGTCGGCCCCCTGCTGGTGTTTAATCAGTTCACTGCCGGAACGTTCCGCCCAGATTTGCAACTGTTCGCCGGCCGCCGCCCGGAAAGTATCACCTGCCGCCAAT
This sequence comes from Bacillota bacterium, assembly GCA_012841735.1. Classification (GTDB taxonomy): domain Bacteria; phylum Bacillota; class Dethiobacteria; order Dethiobacterales; family Dethiobacteraceae; genus DUUE01. The sequence continues at coordinate 1,201 of DUUE01000150.1, forward strand.
AGCACTTTTTTGTTTTCCTCCCGGAAACGATGGGCCAGCTTGCCAATGGTAGTGGTTTTGCCCACACCGTTTACCCCCAGGACGAGAATAACGGCCGGCCTTTCCCCCCCAAGCTGCAGGGGTACCGTTTCCCGCCCCAGGATATCCAGGATCAGATCTTTCAGCAATTCCATGACCCTGTCCCCGTCCCCGGCTTTTTCCTCCTTCACTCTTTCCCGCAGTTTTTCCACCAAATGCAGAGTGGTCTCCACTCCCACATCTGCTCCGATCAATATTTCTTCCAACTCCTCGTAAAAAGCGTCATCAAAAGTATTGCGGGCAAAAAGGCCTTCCATCCGCACAAGCAGGCTGTTGCGGGTTTTTTGCAAACCAGCTTTAATCCGGCTGAATAATCCCATCTTTTTCATCCTTTCCACAGCTTCTTGCTTCAGTCCGCTGCAGGTCCGGAGGCCTCAGGCGCCGGCCGCAGCAGTGTTTTTGTCGTCACGCAGGCGGACAGAGATAATTTTGGAGACCCCTGATTCTTCCATGGTCACACCATAAAGGATGCCGGCCTGTTCCATGGTTTTTTTCCTGTGCGTGATAATAATAAACTGCGTTTGCTCTGCAAAAGTCTTCAGATAACTGCAAAAGCGGGTCAGATTGGCATCATCCAGGGCTGCGTCAATTTCATCAAGAACACAAAAAGGTGTGGGACGTACTTTCAGAAAAGCAAACAGCAGGGCAATGGCCGTCAGGGCTTTCTCACCGCCGGAAAGCAGGGAAAGATGCTGCAGCTTTTTTCCCGGCGGCTGGGCGGCTATCTCCACACCCGCTTCCAGCGGATTGTCAGGATCAGTGAGACGCAACCGGGCACGCCCGCCGCCAAACAATTCCTTGAAAACCTGATTGAAATTGGTGTTAATATCGGCAAAGGCACCGGCGAATTTCTCCTCCATGCGGCTGTCCAGTTCGGCAATAACGGCCAGCAAGTCTTTTTCACCTGCCGCCAGATCCTGCCTCTGGGCAGTGAGAAAGTCCACCCGTTCCGCCACCCTTTTGTATTCATCAATGGCTCCCAGGTTGACGGCGCCCAGTTCCTGGATGGATGCTTTCAGCCGGCTGATTCCCTCCTGTGCCGCTGCCAGGTCCGTTACAGGCCGTGCCAGCTTTTCCGCCGTCCGCCAGTCCAGTTCCCAGCTATCCTGCAGCCGGCTTCTGATCAACTGCAGTTCACTTTCCAGCCGCTCCTTTTCCAGTTCCAGCCTGGTTTTTTTTCTTTCCAGGGCAGTCAGTGACTTTTCCCGCCCGCGGAGCAGTTCAGCTTCTTCCCGCAAATCTGTCTGCAGCTGTTTCATACTGTTTTCCCGCTGCATCAGCCCAGCGGCACGCCTGTTGTAACTTTTTTTCAGAGCGGCGGCCGCGTTCCTGTCCTCTTCCGTCAGCGCGGCCATTTTCGCCAGCAGTTCATGACCTTTATTGATTTCAGCCAGCTTTAAGCCGCGTTTTTCCTGCAGGCGGGCAGCCTCCCGCTGCAGCCGCTCCGCTTCTTTGTCCAGGTGTTCTTCCTGTTGCCGCAGTGAGGCCAGGCGCACACGACATTCGGTATAGTGTGCCTGCAGGGCGCGTTTATCCTGCTCCCGGGCGGCCAACACACCGCTCAAGCGTGCCAGCTCAACTTTCAGGACGTTTTCCTGTTTATACGCCCGGTCAAGCTTTGCGGCAGCCTCCTGCAGTGCAGCTTCAAGCTCCGCAAGCTCTTCCCCGGCTGCAGCGGCATTTGCGGCCAGACCGGCGGCATCGCCTTCCAGGGCAGACAATTGTTTTTGCCTGTATGCTATTTCCTGGTCGGTCAGCTTTACAGCCAGCTCTGTCTGTTGCAGTCTCTCCCCTGTCTTGCTGATATTCTCCTCCAGTTCGGCCTGCTGCCGGAGCAGGGCGGCGTTTTCTTCCTGCAGCGCCTGCAGTGTTTTTGCTTCCGTCTCCGCCGACGCCTGCAGTTCGGCCTTCTCTCTGCGCCGTGACAGGATTCCCCCTTCCTTCTTTGCGAACCCGCCGCTCATGGCGCCGCCCGGCTGGATCACATCACCCTCCAGTGTAACAACCCTTTCACGGAACTGCAAAGTGCGTGCCGCCGCCAGCGCCGCATCCATGTCACTGACCAGATGAATGCGGGAAAGCAATGCTTCCACCACCGGCAGGAATTTGGCCTCAGTTTGCACTGCCCCGGCGGCGCTGCCAAGATAGCCCGGCAGCTTTTCCAGCTCCGGCTGCCGCCTCCGCGGCGGGGCGGAAAGGACGGTAAGCGGCAAAAAAGTGGCCCGTCCGCCTCTTGTTCTTTTTAAATAAGCAATTGCCGTTTTGGCCGCTTCTTCATTTTCAGCCACCAGGTGCTGCAGTGATGACCCCAGAGCGGCTTCCAGCGCCGTAACAAAACGGGGCGGGACAGTAATCACATCAGCCACCGTCCCGAAAATGCCGGGAAGAATTTTTGCTCCCGCCGTCAGGACTGTTTTTACTCCCTGGTGGTAGCCGGCCATGGCTGTGTCAAGTTCCCGCAGCACTGCCAACCGGTTGTGCAGGCGCGACAGCTTTTCCTGCACTTCATGCCTCTTTTTCAGGCATTTTTCCCTGGCTGCCTGGAGCGCGGCATTTTCTTTCTCCTGTGCCGCCATGTGCGTCTTTAATTCCTGCAGCTGCCGCCGGCCTGCTTGGGCTTTTTCCCGGAGTGCCGCCAGCTCACGCTGTAAAACCTGTATTTCACACTGTTTTTCTTCCTGCCCAGCAGTGTAAAGGGCGCTTTTTTCCTCAAGCTGTATTTTTTCCAGGACAAGCCTGTCATAAACAGACTGC
>DUUE01000451.1 GCA_012841735.1 Bacillota bacterium
CGTGGTGGTGGTGACGCCTACCGCCTCCGGGAAAACTCTTTGTTATAACCTGCCGGTACTTAACGACATTCTGGCAAACCCGGAAACGCGCGCCCTTTATCTTTTCCCCACCAAGGCGCTTTCCCAGGACCAGGTGGCGGAACTGCGCGAACTGGCAGGCCAGGCGGGGCTGGAAGTGGGCGCTTATACATATGACGGCGACACGGAGCCGGGACTGCGGCAGAGGATACGCCTGCACGGTTCCGTCGTCGTAACCAATCCGGATATGCTGCATGCCGCCATTCTTCCGCATCATACCAAATGGATCAAGCTGTTTCAGAACCTGAAGTATATTGTCATTGACGAAATGCATCAATACAGGGGTGTTTTTGGCAGTCACTTTGCCAATGTCCTGCGCCGCCTGAAAAGGATTTGCCGTTTTTACGGATCAGAGCCGCATTTTATTCTCTGTTCAGCCACCATTGCCAACCCGGGGGAACTGGCGCGCAGCCTGCTGGAGGAACCGGTGGTGGAAATCAGCAAAAACGGGGCTCCCCGGGCGAAAAAGCATTTCCTTGTTTACAACCCGCCGTTTGTGAACAGGGAATTGGGGATCCGGCAGAGTACCATGCTGGCTGCCAGGTTTTTTGCCGGTGAATTGCTCCGCCACCGGGTACAGACCATTATTTTTACCCGCAGCAGAATTGGCGTGGAAGTCATATTGACCTACTTGCAGCAGGACGCCAAAAAACTGCCGGGGGTGGACAGCGGCATCAGGGGATACCGCGGCGGCTATCTGCCCCGGGAGCGGCGCGCCATTGAGGCGGGCCTGCGCAGCGGTGAAATCCGCGCCGTGGTCAGTACCAACGCCCTGGAGCTGGGCATTGATATCGGCCAGCTGGAGGCCTGTATCATGACGGGCTACCCGGGCAGCATTGCCGCCACCTGGCAACAGGCCGGACGTTCCGGCAGGCGCAGCGGTGAATCGCTGGCTGTCCTCATTGCCGGCAATGACCCGGTGAACCGCTTTTTTGCGGAAAACCCGGATTACCTGCTGCATTCTCCGCCTGAACGGGCGCTGATCAACCCGGACAATCTGGTCATCCTCACAAACCATGTCCGCTGTGCCGCTTTTGAACTGCCCTTTGACAAAGGCGAGCTTTTCGGCCGTGCCCGGGTGGATGACATTCTGGAATTTTTGGCTGAAGAGCAGGTCCTTTATGAGTCGGGCGGGCGTTATCACTGGATGGAAGATGCTTATCCGGCGGAAGAAATCAGCCTGCGGAGTGCGTCCGGGGAAAATGTGGTCATTATTGACCTGACGCAGCCGCAGCCCCGGGTGATTGGTGAAGTGGACCGCTTCAGCGCTCCCATGCTTGTCCATGAAGAAGCCATTTATATTCACGGCGGCGAGCAGTATCAGGTGGAGAAACTTGATTTCGAGGGGAAAAAAGCATTTGTGCGCCGGACGGATGTCAGTTATTATACGGATGCCAATTTGAGCGTGGATCTGAAAGTCCTGGACACATTTGACACGGAGGAAAACGGCATTATCAGGGCCTGGGGCGAAGTGCGCCTTAATGCCCTGGTTTCCATGTTCAAAAAAATCCGTTTCCATACCCATGAGAATATCGGGGCGGGGCCGGTTAACCTGCCGGAAACAGAAATGCATACCACCGCTTTCTGGCTTGCTTTCCCACAGGCTTTGCTGCAGGGAATGAAACCGTCCGACCTGCAGGCCGGCCTGGCCGGCCTGGCCAATCTGTCCGCCCAGATTGCTTCCC
>DUUE01000062.1 GCA_012841735.1 Bacillota bacterium
AAAGACCTGCTGTACATGAAGCGGGACATGCGGGAATGGTTTGGCTACCTGATACCGTTAATTATCATGGTTTTCTTTATCGCCCAATACCTTTTTTTACAGGTGAACACTGCACAGTCTTCCCTGATTTCCGTCCTGATTATGTATACATTAATGTTCAGCGGCAACCTGGCACTGCAGGCCTTTGGCCGCGAAGGTGAAGCGGACTGGTTTCTCAACAGCGTGCCCCTCTCCGGCTGGCCCGTGGTCTGGGGCAAACTGCTGGGCGCAGTCCTGCCGACATTGATTTTAATGGAAGCGCTGCTGGCCGGGACGGCAATTGCCATTGGCCTGTCCGCCTCCATGACGCTGATGCTGGCCGTGGGTGCGGTGCTGCTCTCTTTCGGAGCAAGTGCCATCGGGCTCTTTTACTCCATCAGTAATGCCCGCTACAATCCTGACAACCCGCAGCAACGCATTTCACCCGGGGCTTCCCTGATTATGTATCTGATAAATCTTCTCTTTTTGCTGCTTTTGGGCCTGGCCCTGCTCTATCTCATCCCGCCGGCAGAACTGCTTGCCGTCCTGCCGTTTTTGTCCGAGGTGCCGCCGCCGTCCGGCGCATTTTTGCGAGCCCTGCTGAAAATTGCTCTCTTTGTCACCGCTCCCTTTAAATGGTCCGCTCCCGCCCGGATCGCCGCGGGACTGTTGGTTACGGGAGCCGTCTGGTCCGCCTTTTTCTTCGGTTTTATGGCGGCCACTGCCCGGCAAAGTAAAAAAGGTTTCCATGTGGAAGTGGTCACGGGCGGGTCCCGGCGCAACAGGAAAATAAAAAAATAACTGCCTTCCGGCAGTCAGCCAGTATATCACAAGTTTTTAGTGCGGCCCGGTTCCTGCAGCGACAGGAACCGGGCTTTTTCCTTCCGCTTTTTCAGCTCTCATCCCCGGTATCCAAGCCCCAGATGCGGAACAGCTCCCGGTAAAAAGGAGGGCGGGGATGGTCCGGTTCGATTTTTTCCGCACGCTGCCACTTGCCCATTCCGATGGAAGACAAAAATTCCAGTCCGGACACAAGCTCCTCCAGCCTGTTTGCCGGCAGCGAGAATATAATTTCCCCGTCTTCAGCCAGCGCCCTTTCAATGTCGCCGGGATCGGGAAATGTGATTTTATATTCCCCGCTTTCCAGGACAGGTATGGTGGAGTAGACACAGGAGTCAATGGCATCAAAGCGGGAGGTAACCAGTTCACCGCGCCTGCTTTTTACCGCCAAAAGCAGTTTCTTCAGCTGGTAGCTGTCCGTGTATATAAGGATGATGTCCGGTTCATAGTCAGCCTTTGTCAGCGGGCCCACTACCAGTCCGGCATACCGGCCGTATTCCAGGCGGGGAAAATTTCTGAGAAATTTTCTGGCCGCTTCCTGGTCTGCAATTCCCAGATAGCGGCTGACAACAGGGAAGCTTTCATGCTCCTCATGGAATTCCACCAGTCCGAAGCCAATCAGGGGAGCCCAGCACCAGTGATCCTCCTTGAACATGGCAATTGTCTGGCCTTCACGGCGGGCCAGCGCAAAGACCTGGCAGAGGGAATAATGCACCTGCCGGTCTTTTTTGGGCCTGACGGCGCCCGGCGGAATTTCCTCCTCCGTGTGCAGCAATTTGACGGCAAGCGGTGCCGTCGGCATGGACAGCAGTTTTGTCAGGGTTTCCCCATACTGCCGGTAAACAGCAAAATCTCCCACAATAAGATCTCTCCCTTCATTTTCCTCTCCCCGGGATTACTGTGCCGCCGCCTGTTTTTCCTTTGCCAGGACGTGATAATGCGTGTAACCGCCGCTTAAGTTGCGGACATGTGTAAAGCCGTGCTGCACCAGAATCCGGTAAGCCAGGTAGGAACGCATACCCGCCGCACAGTAAACAACTGTCTCTTTTGCTGGATCAAGTTCGCCCAGCCGCCGCCGCAGCTGCCGCAGGGGAATATTGACGGCACCCGGTATCCGCCCGTGCCTGCTGCATTCTTCCGGTTCCCGCACATCCACAAGCTGCAGGCCTTCCACATTCCCGCCAATAAGTTCTTCCGCAGTGATGATTTGCACATCGCCCGCCAGGATATTGCCCGCTACATAGCCGGCCATGTTCACCGGATCCTTGGCGGAGGAAAAAGGCGGCGCATACGTCAGTTCCAGCTGCTGCAGGTCGGAGACGGTCGCGCGCAGGCGGATGGCGGCGGCCAGCACATCAATGCGCTTGTCAACGCCTGCGCCTCCCACCGCCTGTGCCCCGTACAACTGCCCCCCGGGACCAAAGAGCAGTTTCAGCACCATGGGAGAACTGCCGGGATAATAGCCGGCATGGGAAGCGGGGTGCAAGACACAACTGTGATAAGGCAGACCCGCTTTCTGCAATGCCCGTTCACCGGCACCGGTGGCGGCGGCCACCAGATCAAAAACTTTCAGGATGGCCGTGCCCTGCACCGCGGTAAATTTCTCCGGGCGCCCGGCAATATTGTTGGCAACAATCCGGCCCTGCCTGTTTGCCGGGCCTGCCAGCGGCAGATGGATCCTTTTGCCGGTGATAAAATCAACCACTTCAATGGCATCACCCAGGGCATAAATGCGCGGGTCCGATGTCTGCAAATACTCATTGACAAGAATCCCGCGGCCCACTTCCAGCCCAGCCTCCCTGGCCAGGCGGGTTTCAGGGCGGACACCGGCAGCAAGGAGGACAAAATCAGCCTCCACCACCCGGCCGCTTTGCAGTGAAACGGCAATGGCACTGCCTGTGCCGTCTGCAAAACCGGCAACGCCGTCACCCAGCACAAGCTTTACGCCTTTCTGCCGCAAATACTGCTGCACATGTGCCGCCATCTCCCAATCCAGGAAAGGCAAAATCTGTGGCGCCATCTCCACCAGTGCAACATCAATGCCCAGGGCATGCAGGTTTTCCGCCATTTCCACACCGATAAAGCCGCCGCCCACAATTACCGCTTTTTGCGGCTGCTGCTCCCGGATGAAGCTGTAAATCCTGTCTGTCTCCGGCACAGTGCGCAAGGTGAAAACAGCCGGATGATCAATACCGGGAAGCGGCGGTTTCAGCGGTTCCGCCCCCGGTGACAGCACCAGGTAGTCGTATTGCTCGCAGCTCCTTTCGCCGGTCACTTTATTTTCAATTTCCACTTTGCGCCTTGCACGGTCTATGGCGACGGCTTCACAGGATACACGCACATCAACATTGAACCATGCCATAAATTTTTCCCGCGGCATAACAAACAGTTTATCACGCTCTTTGATTACGCCGCCGATATAATATGGCAGGCCGCAGTTGGCAAAAGAAATATGTTCACCGCGCTCCAGCAGGATAATCTCACATGACTCGTCCAGCCGTCTCAGCCGGGCTGCAGTGCTGGCGCCTCCGGCCACGCCTCCCACAATAATCACTTTTTTTCCCATCTTTATCCGTCACCCCTTTTTGTTTTGCCGCTTACGTGCAGGTATAATTTACCCTGAATATTGCACAGACAACCAAAAGCCCGGGCAGCGCATACTATGCCGCCCTGCTGTTACCTTTACTTTTCCACGCGGAGCAGTATTTTCCTGCCACAAAAAAATGAGGCAGCTGCGCTTCCGGCAGTCTGCCTCATGTGTCCAAATAGGTTTAATTTTTTTCATACAGGATGGTACTCAGGTAGCGTTCACCCGTGTCCGGTAAAATAACCACAATTGTTTTTCCGGCGTTTTCCGGCCTTTTGGCAACTTTGGCCGCCGCTGCGGCTGCCGCCCCGGAAGATAAGCCCACCAGCAAGCCTTCCGTCTGTGCCAGCAGGCGGGAAGCTGCCACAGCCTCATCTGTGCTGACGGTAATGACTTCGTCATAGACGTCCGTTTTTAACACATCCGGGACAAAACCGGCGCCTATACCCTGAATTTTATGGGGCCCCGGCTTGCCGCCCGACAGGACCGGTGAATCTTCCGGTTCCACCGCAATAACTCTAAGGCCCGGTTTTTTCTGCTTCAGCACTTCCCCCACGCCGGTAATGGTGCCGCCCGTGCCAATCCCGGCCACAATGAGATCAACGTTCCCATCCGTATCCCGCCAAATTTCAGCCGCAGTGGTCTCCCGGTGGATTTGCGGGTTGGCCTGATTCCGGAACTGCTGCGGCAGAAAAGCTTTTTTGAAGCTTTTGGCCAGTTCTTCCGCCCTGGCAATGGCACCCTTCATTCCCAAAGCCCCCGGTGTCAGTTCCAGTTCCGCCCCCAGGGCGGCAAGCACACTGCGGCGTTCCACGCTCATGGTATCCGGCATGGTGAGGATCAGGCGGTAACCGCGGATGGCGGCAACAAAGGCGAGGGCAATGCCTGTATTGCCGCTGGTCGGCTCGATAATAACAGTATCTTTCTGCAAAAGGCCCGCTTCTTCTGCAGCTTTGATCATGGCAAAACCAATGCGGTCTTTTACACTGCCAAGCGGGTTAAAGTACTCCAGTTTGGCAATTAACTGCGCAGCCAGCTGCTGCTTGCTGCTGAATCTTTCCAGTGCCAGCAAAGGCGTATTGCCAATCAGTTCGGTCAGGTCCCGGGCAATTTTGGACATTAATAGTCAGCTCCTTAATTATGTTTTGCCTATAGGTTTACTATGTATTATAGTAAAAGGCTCCTCCCCTGTCAATAAAAAAAACGGGTCTCAGGAAAAAATTCCTGCGCCCCGTTTTCATGCTGCAGACGAAAAAGTCTATTGCGCACGTGTACGCTTGCGCTCAAAAAGCAGGAGCAAAGCGCCAAGGGTGAGACCATACAGGATTGCTCCCGTAATATTGCCCAGTGCGGTGGAATAATTAATAGGCACAGTGCCCTTAACTTTAAAAAGCAGGGTCAGCCCGTAGATAAAAAACCAGACTGCCAGGGCATAAACCACACCCTTGAACAACAGGTAAGCCGGATTAAGCCACAGGATCAGGTAGGCAAAAATAATCCCCAGGATGCCGGTGAAAAACAAATGGCTTGCCAGAGCAAGAATCAGGTCACTAATACCGGCAGGCTCTTTGCCCAGAATCATAATGGCCGCCCATTTCCAGAAAGGCAGGCTGGTCAGTTTGGTGTGGTGGAACACCAGGCTTACCAG
>DUUE01000045.1 GCA_012841735.1 Bacillota bacterium
GCGGTGTCAAACCGGACGGGACGGACGCCACCAATGCGGTCACCTTTATGATGCTCCAGTCGGCGGGACGGCTGCTGTTGCATGATCCGCCCCAGGCGCTGCGCATCCATAAAGGCACGCCCCATGAGCTGTGGGAAGCGGCCATTGAAACCACCAAACTGGCGGGGGGCGTCCCCACTTTTGAAAATGATGAAATCATTATTCCCGCCTTAATGAGCCGGGGCCATACGCTGGAGAGTGCGCGCAACTACTGCCTCATCGGCTGTGTGGAGCCGGCCGGCTGCGGCAATGAATGGCCCGCCTGCGGCGGTATTGGCGTAGACACTTACTTTAACCTGGCCAACGTCTTGTGGCTGGCCATTAATGACGGTTACAACATTATGCCCGGCCGCTACGGCGAACCGCCGCGCAAGGAACGGTGCGGCCTGCCCACCGGTTACCTGTATGAAATGGAAACTTTTGCGGAAGTGCTGAACGCTTTCCGGGCACAGATGGAGTTCTTTGTCAAATGGTTTGCCGGCTGCATCAATGCCTTTGAATATGTGGCCCGGGACGTCCTGCCCCAGCCCGTAGTTTCCGCCACCATGGACGGTTGCATGGAAAAAGGCAGGGATGTGATGTATGGCGGGGCCACATACAACTCCACAGGCATTGCCGGTATTGCCATTGGCAACGTGGTCAGCAGCCTGGGGATTATCAAGCACTGCATCTTTGACAAAAAAATCTGCACGGCCCGTGAATTGCATGACGCCCTCATAAACAACTGGGAAGGTTATGAAGACCTGCACCGCTATATCCGGCACGAAGCGCCCCATTACGGCAACGGCATCAAAGAAATTGACCGGTATGCCAAATGGGTGGCGGACATTTTTGCCGCCGCGGTGAATTCATGCACCGGCCCCCGGGGCCGTTTCAGTGCCGGCCTCTACCCGGTGACAACAAATGTTGTGTTCGGGAAGATGACGGCTGCCACCCCGGACGGGCGTTACCGCGGCGAACCGCTGGCCGACGGTATTTCTCCGGTCCAGCAGATGGATAAAAACGGGCCTACAGCCATTCTGGTTTCCGTTGCCAATATTGACCAGAGCCAATATCCCAACGGTACACTGCTGAATATGAAATTCCATCCCAGCTCCATGCAGGGCGAGGAAGGCGTCACCAAGCTGAAAAACCTGATACAGACCTATTTTGGCATGGGCGGCATGGAAATGCAGATCAATGTAGTCAGTGCCGAGACGCTGCGCGATGCCCAGAAGAACCCTGACAATTATAAAAACCTGGTAGTGCGGGTGGCCGGCTTCAGTGCCTACTTTGTGGAACTGCACATTGACGGCCAGAATGACCTGATTCGCCGCACGGAGCTGGCCATGTAAGCCTGAAAACAAGCAACGGGGCTGCCTCATTTCAGGGGCAGCCTGTTTTTTCTCCGCCGCAGCGGGGCGGGAAAGCCGGAGCCGGTGTTCCGTGCGGCAGGAAGCCGGCGGTTGCCGGCGTATCTTATTATGAGAGACAGCAGGAACGGGGGCAAAGAATGAAGGAGAAAAAGTGTTTTGTTTCCTGGAGCGGCGGGAAAGACGCCTGCCTGGCTCTGTATAAAGCCTGCAGGCTGGGATATAAGCCGCACAAGCTGGTTACCATGTTCAGCCGGGAAAGCGGCATCAGCTCGGCGCACCGGCTGCCGGAAGCGCTGATAAAAGCGCAGGCGGCCGCATTGGGTATTGAGTGTGTCATCGGCCGGGCCTTATTCCATGAATATGAGACTGTGTTTGTAAAGATCCTGCGGGGGCTGAAAAAAGAACAGATTGCATACGGTATTTTTGGTGACATTGACCTGGCGGAACACAGGCAGTGGGAAGAAAAGGCCTGTGAGCAGGCGGGCCTTGTGGCTGTGCTGCCGCTGTGGCAGCAGAACCGGAGAGCCCTGGTGGAGGAGTTCCTGGCTCTCGGCTTCAAAGCCAGGATTGTAGTGGTGAATACCGCCATGCTGCCGGCCGCTTTCCTGGGTCATGATTTAAGCCCGGAGGTGCTGGCGGCCATTGAGGATACGGGAGCGGATGCCTGCGGGGAAAACGGTGAATACCACACCGTGGTCTATGACGGGCCGCTTTTTCAGCAACCGGTGCCCATCCGTACCGGCCGGGAAATAATCCCGGTCGGCGACAGTTATGCCCAGCTTAAGGTGCACCTGGCCTGAAGAAAAAAAGACTGTAATTTTGTGGAGGCCTGTTGATGAAAAGGATTTTTCCCTATATCCGGCGTTATCAACTATATTACATCATACCTGTCTGTTCCATGCTGCTGGCAGTGGGACTTGATATGCTGAACCCGATTGTGACGCAGAAAATCATCGACGATGTGATTACGGCAGGCCGGTATGAACTGTTTCGCAACCTGCTTTTGGCCTTTCTCGGCATCACACTGGGCAGGGCTCTTTTCGGTTATCTGCGCGACTACCTTTTTGATGTGGCGGGCTCCCGCATTGCAGTTGACATTCGCAATGATTTGTTTACTCATATCCAGACGCTGCCCTTTGATTATTTTGACGGTGTCAATACGGGCGAGATTATGTCCCGGACCACGGAAGACATTAATAATATCTGGAATGCCCTGGGGTTTGCCGTCCGTGTTTTTACCGAGCAGGTGCTTTACTTGCTTATTGCCACAGTCTTGCTTTTTACCACGGACTGGAAACTGGCCATTATAACTGTTTTGCTGATGCCGCTTATGCTGCGGCTGGCACTGGTCCTGGAGCAGAAAATCAGCGCGGCTTTCGGGCGGCTGAGTGACCAGAATGCGGAACTTAATACCACCGCCCAGGAAAACCTGGCAGGTGTGAGGCTGGTGAAATCATTCGGCCGCGAAAAGTATGAACTGCAAAAATTCCTGCAGGAGAACGAGAGCTACTGCCGGCTGAGTGTGGAGGCGGCCCGTGTCTGGGGCACCTACCACCCGGTAATTGAATTCTTGTCCAACCTGGTGCTTGTGCTGGTAATTTCCGTCGGCGGGATTTTTGTTATCGGCAGCCGGATGACGCTGGGCGAACTGGTGAAATTTAACGGCTATGTAATGATGCTGGTCTGGCCGCTGCGCATGATGGGCTTTCTTACCAATATGATTGCCCGCTGCAATGCTTCGGCGAAAAAAGTTTTTGCTATCATGGACGTGAAGCCCACCATTGTCTCCCCGCCTGTCGCCAAAGTACCGGCGGAGTTTCGGGGACATGTGGTTTTTGAAAATGTTTCCTTTAAATATCATGATAAATATGTACTGAAAAATATCAGCCTGGATGCCCCTCCCGGTTCCACCGTGGCCATCATGGGGGCCACGGGGGCGGGGAAAAGTTCTCTTATCAACCTGATCGGCCGTTTTTATGACTGCAGCGAAGGCAGGATCCTGGTCGACGGCATTGATGTCAGGGAGATAGACCTGAAACTTCTCCGGGACAATATTGCCGTCGTCATGCAGGACACTTTTCTTTTTTCCGATACAATTTATGAAAATATTACTTTTGCCGTGGACAATGTGACGGACCAAGCGTTCCGGGAAGCTGTGGCGGACGCCCAGGTGGAAGAATTTGTTCATGAGCTGGAAGACGGCTACCAGACAGTGGTGGGCGAGCGGGGAGTGGGCCTGTCCGGCGGGCAAAAACAAAGAATTTCCCTGGCCAGGGCCATGCTGAAGCGGAGCAAGGTTTTGATTTTGGATGATGCCACTTCGGCCCTGGATATGGAAACGGAATACGCCATTCAGAAAGCACTGGAAAAACGGCGGCTGACGAAATTTATCATTGCCCACCGTATTTCCGCCGTGAAAAATGCCACTGAAATCCTGATTATGGAAAATGGTGAGATTGTGGAGCGGGGTACCCACAGCGAGCTTCTGGCACGCAGGGGCAAATACTACACCATTTACCGTGAGCAGTTTAAAGATCTGGACGACCTGCCGGTGGGAGGGAACTAAGTGAGCAGAAATACCTTCCGGGAAGACGAAAAGCATCAGGAAACGGTTAATTTTAAAATTATTATCCGCCTCTTCAAATATCTTGCACCTTACAAGGCGGAAGTTGCGCAAACGCTGCTTTTAATGGCAGTGGTGGTGGCCGTCTCCCTGGTGACGCCCCTACTGCTGCGCCTGGCCATCAATGATTATATTGCCCGGGAAAATATCCGAGGCCTTGTCATGCTGGGTGTGATCATGTCTCTGATCTACCTGGCGGCCATGATTTGTTCCCGCCGGCGCATTCTGATCATGTCGCAGGTTTCCGCCAATATCCTGCTGAAAATCCGGCAGGACCTGTTTGCGCACATTCAAAAGCTTTCTTTTTCCTTTTTTGATTCCCGCCCGGTGGGGAAAATACTGGCCAGGATCATCAGTGATGTCAATTCTCTGGGCGATCTCTTTACCAGCGCCGTCACAAACCTGATCCCGGAAGCAGTGTTGCTGACGGCGGTGGTCACCATTATGCTGGTGCTCAACTGGAAACTGGCCCTGGCCGGCCTTGTCATGCTGCCGTTTTTATCCCTTGCCCTTTTTCTGATTCAGATTACTTCCCGTAAACGCTGGCGTGAATTCCGCAAAAAACGTTCCAATCTGAATGCTTTTGTTCATGAAGACTATTCGGGGATCCGGGTGGTGCAGAGTTTTACCCGGGAAAAAAAGACTGAGGCCATCTTTTCCGAACTGTCGCTCACAGTTGCCAGAAGTTTCATTGATGCCATCAAATTTGCCAACGCTTTCTGGGTGGTGGTGGAACTGTCATGGGGCATCGGCTCGCTAATTGTCTTCTGGTTCGGGACACGTTTGCTGGCGGCCGGCGAGATTCTGATCGGCGACCTTGTTGCCTTCACCGGCTATATCACCATGTTCTGGCGGCCCATTATGAGCATCAGCGATTTTTACAATATCCTGGTGACAAACCTCTCCGGGGCCGAACGAATTTTTGAAATTATGGATATTGAACCGGATATAGTGAACGCCCCGGATGCCGTTGAACTGCCTGAAATTGTGGGCGATGTGACTTTTGACCATGTTACTTTTGCCTATGATGACAGCGAAATTGTTTTGGATGACGTGAGCTTTACGGTCAAGGCGGGTGAAACCGTTGCCCTGGTGGGGCATACAGGATCGGGAAAAACCACCATTGTCAACCTCATCAGCCGCTTTTATGACCCGCAGCAGGGCAGGGTACTGGTGGACGGCTACGATATTAAAAAGGTAACTCTGGAATCACTGCGCCGGCAAATGGGGGTCATGACGCAGGACACATTCATGTTCTCCGGCTCCATCAAAGAAAACATCCGCTACGGCAGGCTGGATGCCACGGATGAAGAAGTAATCAAGGCCGCCAAAACTGTCAATGCCCATGATTTTATCATGAAGCTGGAAAAAGGCTATGATACGGATGTTAATGAAAGGGGTTCACGGCTGTCCATGGGACAGCGGCAGTTAATTGCCCTGGCAAGAGCCCTCCTTGCCGACCCCAGAATCCTCATCCTGGACGAAGCCACGTCCAGCATTGACACCCAGACGGAGAAGCTGGTCCAGGAAGGCCTGAACAGGCTTTTTGCCGGCAGGACATCATTTGTCATTGCCCACAGGCTTTCCACCATCCGCAATGCGGACAGGATTTTTGTCATAGAGGACGGCCGCATCAAAGAAACGGGCACCCACCGGGAACTGCTGGCACAAAGGGGCCGCTACTTCCAGCTTTATCAGGCACAATACAGATTTCTGCACGAAGGTGCGTAAACAGGTATAATGCACCTCTGTGGACAACGGATAAGATGGCGGGAAAAGTACAAATATTTGCCAAAACAGCCTGAAGCTGTGTTATGATAAATGTGAAAACAATATCGTAGGGAGGTATGCAGATGGTACAATACGGCTCGGAAGTGTTTCAGAATTACAGCCTGCCGCAACAGTTTGCCAAAAAAGGCATTGCTACGGCAAAAACTGTTGCCGAAGCGCAGAGAGAGATTAAAGTAATCCGTGAAACGGATGTCATTGTGGTAGGCGGGGGCCCCGGCGGCATAGCGGCAGCAGTGGCCGCGGCAAGAGGCGGAGCCAAAACCATCCTGCTGGAAAGATACGGCCATCTGGGCGGCATGTCCACCGGCGGCCTGGTTAACATTATTCCCAATTTGAGCGATATCTACGGCGAACAGTGGATTGGCGGTTTTTGCCAGGAAGTGCTGGACAGGCTGGCGGCACGCGGGGCGGCGTGTTTCCCTGAAAAATGCTATTGGGGCAAAAGCGAAACTTCAGTTGTCGATACATACCTGAAAGCAAATATGATGCATTTTTATATCCGTAAAAACAGGGAGGGGAAATATGTTGTCCTGTATACGGCGGTGATAGACCCCGAAGTTGCCAAAGACGAGATGAACACCATGGTTTTGGAAACCGGCGCCGAACTGCTTTTGCATTCCTGGGTAACCGCACCCATCATGGACGGCAAGACGGTAAAGGGAGTTATTGTGGAAAGCAAGTCGGGGAGGCAGGCTCTCCTTGGCAAAGTGGTGATCGATTGCACCGGTGACGGGGATCTGCTGCCCGGTACAGGAACCGAAACGACAGCTTATATGCTGCCCGGCACCAGAATTGCACAGTTTGGCTTTGTTTACTGGATCTGCAATGTTGACCTGAAAAGATACGACGACTTCATGAACTCCGAGCCGGAAAAATACGCAGAAGTATCCGCAAAAATCAGCAGCCTGGGAGGCTCGGTTCGTTTCTCCAGTGGCCTGCTCCGGCACCAGGAAGGTGTTGTCTGGATCCATCGCCTTATAGGCTCACTACACCAGACCGACGTGGAAGAGATGACTTATATTGATGTGAAGACGCGCAAAGAATCCGTCAGAAACTGGGAATTGCTGCGCGCCTACATGCCGGGTTTTGAAAGAAGCTTTATCATGCTAAGTGCGCCGCAACTCGGTACTTCCGGCGGGCGCAGGATCGTCGGCGAATATTTCCTTACCGCCAAAGACATGGACACGGATGAGCCGTTTGACGATACCATCGCCATTTTTGCAGACAACGACCGCGGCGAACTGTCGCTGCGCTACCCCAGGACGTACATTCCCTACCGGGCGCTGGTGCCAAAGGAAACGGAAGGCTTGCTGGTGGCTTGCCGCGCCTTTTCCGCCGACCATGATTTCAGTGAATTTTTCAACCTCATTCCGCACTGTATGTGTTTCGGCCAGGCGGCCGGGACGGCGGCCGCCATTGCCGTACGGGACGGCGTTGCCGTCAGAAATGTTAATTTTACTGCAGTGCGCAATGCCTTGCTCACACAAGGCGTCATTCTGCCGTGACAGTTTTCTTTGGCCTGTTGGCGGGAGGCTACCGGCTCCCGGTGCAGTAAAAACCCATACCGTCAAGCATAATTTTACCCGGGCCGCCGGAAAAATGCAGTGTGATTTCTCTGAGATCCGCCGGGTTAAAATCCGGGTTAAGGCGGGCAAAAGTGTCCAGGGGGAGTTCAAAACGCTGGAAGACGGGCTCTGTTGCCACTTTATATTTACCGTTCCGGAAATAAGGATCAAGCGGGGCAATTTTACAGTATTGCGTGTAAATCACGGGCGGAACGGGCATAAAACGATCCAGGGGCAGGCGAACGGCCGCCCCTGCTTTTATTTCCACCTCTATTTCCGGCGTGCGATCGTCGCGCATAGCCGCCGGTCCGTCCTGCTCCAGGACGGCCAGGGAAAAGGTTAAAACAGCAGGGATACCCGGCAGGTGCTGCCTGCAGTAACCTGCGGGGAGCGAGACGGTGTAGTGTGCATTTTCGTCCCAGGCCAGCACCACTCCGTCCCTGCCCCTGCTGTTGCCCCGCCTGTCGGAGACGGCTTCCACCTCAAAGCGGCTTACCCCCTTAGCCGCCGCCGTGATACCGCCGGCAAAATTCGTTGTGCCGCCACCGCGGCGAAATGAGAGCAGGGGCAGGTAATCGGCGCCGGTAAAATGGCTGATATAACACGCCTGCGGCAGCCACTTGCCGCCAAAGCGGTAATCCCTGAAAAGTGGCAGGTAGTCCTGCCTCCCGTGCAGCACTGTTTCCAGAAAGGCGGCAAGATAGATTTTGGTTATTTCCTGCTGCGAGGCCCGCGGTATAGTTTGTTTGTGGTTCAAGAGCAGGCCTTTGGGCAGGGAACTGTCAAGACGGCCCCAGGCGGTATTAAACTGGCTGTGATTTGCCCCTCCGA
>DUUE01000352.1 GCA_012841735.1 Bacillota bacterium
CGGTGGTGCTGATTGATACGGCGGGGCTGGACGATGAGGGAGGCCTGGGGGAGCTGCGGGTAAAGCGCTCCCGCCGGGTTTTCAGGCAGGCAGACTTGGTTTTACTGGTGGTGGAGGCGGGGAGCATGCTTTCCGCCCCTGAACGGGAATTGCTTGCCGCCTGCCGGGAGAAAAAGCTGCCCGTGGTGGCCGCTCTGAATAAAACAGACCGGCAGCCTGTTTCTGCCAGGCTCAGGGCGGAACTGGCGTCACTGGATATTGCCGCAGTGCCTGTCAGTGCCCTGACAGGAGCAGGCATTGATGACCTGAAAGCTGCTGTGATCCGTTTGGCGCCGCCGGGATGGGACGACCGGCCGCTGGTGGGGGATCTGCTGGCCCCGGGGGACATTGCGCTTTTAATTGTGCCCCTTGATCAGGCGGCACCCAAAGGGCGCCTGATCTTGCCCCAGGTTCAGACACTGCGTGATATTCTGGACCATGATGCCTGTGCCGTGGTCTGTAAAGAAGACAGAATCGGGGAAACAATCGGGCGGCAACGCAAAAAACCAAAAATAGTGATTACCGATTCCCAGGTTTTTGCGCAGGTGGCTGCAGAAACACCACCGGAAATTTTACTCACTTCTTTTTCCATCCTTTTTGCCCGGCAGAAGGGAGATCTGGCTGCCCTGGCGGCCGGGGCGCTGGCCATTGACAGCCTTAAGCCCGGTGATAAAGTCCTGGTAGCGGAAGCATGCACGCACCACCGGACGGAAGATGACATCGGCCGGGTAAAATTGCCCCGTCTGCTGCAGAAGCGGGCGGGAGGAAAACTGCAGTTTTCCTGGTTTTCCGGCACATCTTTCCCCGATGACCTGCCGGCATATAAACTGGTATTGCATTGTGGCGGCTGCATGATAAACAGGCGGGAAATGCTGTCCCGCCTGGCACTGGCCAGAGCGGCCGGTGTCCCCGTAGTCAATTATGGAGTTGCCATTGCCCACCTACTGGGAATTTTGCCCCGGGCCCTGTCCCCGTTTCCGGAGCTTGCCCGGCAATTGTTCCCTGAATATTACGGAGAAAGGCGGATGAATGAACATGGCTAAAACAGTCCCAGGGATGCAGGAATGGGAAGAAGCAACTTTTATCAGGGAAGAGGAAATTAAAAGGCTGCTGGCGGAAGCAGAAAAGAAGAAAAAAGACGATGTTTTTGCCATTATAGAAAAAGCCCGGCAGGCACAGGGCCTGACACTGCCTGAAACAGCCGCCCTGCTGCAGGTCAGCGATGCGGACCTGTTGTCGGCAATGTTTGCGGCGGCGAAGGAGGTAAAAGAGCGTATTTACGGCAAGCGGGTCGTCCTTTTTGCCCCGCTGTATGTCAGCGACTTCTGTGTCAATAACTGTGTTTACTGCGGTTACCGGCGAAGCAATCGTTTTTTACGGCGGAAGCTGTCCCGGGAGGAACTGGCCCAGGAGGTCAGGCTCCTGGAAAACATGGGGCATAAGCGCCTGGCGCTGGAGGCGGGAGAAGATCCTGAGGCATGCCCCCTGGACTATATCCTGGAATGTATCCGCACCATATACGGACTGAAATTTGCCAACGGCAGCATCCGCAGGATTAATGTCAATATTGCCGCCACCACCATAGACGCTTACCGCCGCCTGAAGGCCGCCGAAATCGGGACATATATCCTTTTCCAGGAGACATATCACCGGGAAACATACCAGGCCATGCACCCCCAGGGCCCGAAAAGTGATTATGACTGGCATACGACGGCACATGACAGGGCAATGCTGGCCGGGATAGATGATGTGGGTTTCGGTGTGCTCTTCGGCCTGTATGACTATAAATTTGAAGTTTTGGCACTGCTGCAGCATGCACGGCATTTGGAAGAACGCTTCGGGGTGGGACCCCACACCATTTCCGTTCCCCGCCTGCGCCCGGCAACGGGGGTTAATATAAAAAGTTTTCCCTATCTGGTCAGTGACGCCGATTTTGCCAAACTGGTTGCCGTCCTGCGCCTGGCCGTCCCCTATACCGGGATCATTCTTTCCACCCGGGAAAGCCCCGCTTTCCGGGATAAGTTGTTAAGTTACGGTATTTCCCAGATTTCAGCCGGCAGCTGTACAGGCGTAGGAGGGTATAAGGAAGAAGTGGAACGCAGGACTGCTGTGGAAGAGGATTCACCGCCGCAGTTTGCGGTGGATGATCACCGCAGTGTGGATGAAGTAATGCACAGTATCTGCACCTCCGGCTATCTTCCCAGCTACTGCACAGCGTGCTACCGCCAGGGGAGGACAGGGGACCGTTTTATGGCGCTGGCCAAAACGGGGCAGATTCAGAACGTCTGCCAGCCCAATGCCATCCTGACTTTTAAAGAATACCTGCTTGACTATGCCACACCGGAAACACGCGCACTGGGTGAAAAAATTATTGCGAGCCATCTGGCAGAGATTGAGAACCCGGAGGTGCGGGAATTGACAGAAGCACGGCTTGCCGGGATCGAACAGGGTGAACGCGATTTATATTTTTAAAAGAAGCGGGGAGAAAAAGCGGCGCCGGGTATGATGCCCTGCGCTGCTTTGCTTTTGTTGCAGTTTTTTGGGAAATGGAATCAAGTGCACAAACGAACATGCGGGCATGCCAGGAAGAACATACTTGTAGAAAACCCGGATATTATTTATAATAAGGAAAAAACGGCCGTTTCCCCGCCGGCCGCTTTTTTATCCCAAATGGCGGGAGACTGTCATCTCCACCGGATGTAAACACTGGAGGTGCGTGGTGAAAGTTATCATTATTGGCGCAGGCAAAGTGGGAACTCAACTTGTGGAAAGCTTGCTGAATGAGAAACATGAGATTACCGTGATAGACAGCTCGCAGGAAGTTATTGACAGGATCAACGATATC
Organism: Bacillota bacterium; assembly: GCA_012841735.1. Lineage (GTDB taxonomy): Bacteria > Bacillota > Dethiobacteria > Dethiobacterales > Dethiobacteraceae > DUUE01. Next base: position 2,885 of record DUUE01000352.1, read on the forward strand.
CTGGACGTGCTGGCTGTCAGGGGCAACGGTGTCTCCAGCAGCCTGCTAAAAGAGGCGGGCTGCGAGCAAGCCGACCTGCTTATTGCCGTTACTGACAGCGATGAGGCCAATATTGTTGCCTGTGTTACCGCAAAGGCTCTGGGCGCAAAGTCTGTTATTGCCCGGGTACGCAATCCCGAATATGTGCAGGAATTGGACTTTATGCGGCAAAAACTTAATATTGACTACATTATCAATCCCGAATTAAGCACCGCCTATGAGATAATCCGTCTCCTGTTTAATGCGCATGTTTCTTATGCGGAAGATTTTGCCCGGGGCAGGGTAAGAATCACGGAGATTCAGGTGGACATGCATTCCAATCTGCACGATAGGCAGATTAAAGACCTGAGGCTGCCGGGAGGAGTAATTTTCACAGCCATTACCCGCGGCGGGGAAGTGATTATTCCCCACGGCAATACCGTTATTCAGGCCAAAGACACTTTATATGTCATGGGTGAAAGGAACAGCGTTGATGCTTTTGCCAGGGATGCAGGAGCGATAATTGTCGGCAACAAAGTCCGGAATGTATTAATAACAGGCGGCGGCAGGACTTCTCTGTATCTGGCCAGGGAACTTGAGCAAATCGGTGTCAGCGTTAAAATTATTGAGCAGAACCTGGAACGCTGCCGGGTGCTGGCGGAAGCTTTAAACAATACCCTGGTTTTACACGGAGACGGGACAGATATCTCACTTTTGCAGTCGGAAAAAGTTGAACTGATGGATGCCTTTGTTACCCTGACCGGGTTTGACGAGGAAAACCTGCTTGTTGCCCTCCTGGCCAAACAACTGGGAGCAAAAAAGGTCATTGCCAAGATCAGTCGTTCCAGCTATACCTCGCTTTTGGAAACTATCGGCATAGACAATGCGGTAATCCCCAAACTGATTACGGCGCGTGATATCCTGCGCATCATCCGCGGCGGCAGGATTGTTTCCATGTCTCTCTTAATTGGCGGGCGTGCAGAAGTGCTGGAAATAATCGCCCAGGAAAACACGCCCATTGTCAACAGGCCGCTGAAAAGTGTCGGGATTCCGCAGGGCATGATCCTGGGAGCAATCCTGCACCGGGGACAACTGGTGATCCCCAACGGTGA
>DUUE01000286.1 GCA_012841735.1 Bacillota bacterium
CTGCCCTGCGACGTTTTTGTCCTGTTGCACAGCATCGGGGGAGGCCTTTTGGTGGGAGGGCTCTGGGCATTGACAGCCTTGCTGCTTCATTACGCCAGGGAAGCCCTCGGGCGGCGCAGCCACCTGCTGCTGCAGGCGGCACTGCACCTTACTGCTTTACACTGTTTTTATCATTTTCTCCTGGACAGTGAGCTGAAAGGCTTCAGCCAGAAACCTTTGCTTCTGGCAATAACTATCGGGTCAGGGGCCGGCCTCAATATGCTTCTGCAGGCGCGCCACGGGCTCAGCCTGATGAAAACGGCTTTTGTTCATTCCTATAGGTATTAACGCCAAGAAGATTATGGCATTCCCGTATTGACAGGCTGTGTCGAATCTGGTACTCTTAAAGTGAACTGAATATACTCGTATAATCTCAGGGATATGGCCTGAAAGTCTCTACCAGATAACCGTAAATTATCTGACTACGGGGGAAAGTGCGCCTAGGGTTCCGCCGCGCAAGCGGGCAGGTCCAAGTGGCGCAGGCACGATGTGCTACACCGAAGGGATAAAAGCCCAGTCGGGTAGGTTTCACTCCAGCAACCTACTCGACTGGGCTCTTTGGTTAGCTGTCCTGTGCGGCAGCTTCAAGTGGCACTGTGCATTGCGCTGTCCTGCGGGGAATACTAAGTGCAGGCTTGTATGCCGTAGGAGGTGAGCGCTTAAGGACAGAAACTTGATGCGGCAAAAACTGAAAAGAATGAGATTTGTTAGGAGGTCAGTAAAGTGGAAAAGTTTTTCAAGCTGAAAGAAAACAATACCAACGTCAGAACTGAAATTATTGCCGGTATTACTACCTTCATGACTATGGCTTACATTATTTTCGTCAACCCGGATATTCTCAGCTCCACCGGGATGCCCCAACCTGCCCTGGTGACAGCAACTATTCTTGCTGCCGCTGTAAGCACAATTCTTATGGGCCTTGTCACCAATTACCCGTTTGCCCTGGCATCCGGTATGGGGTTAAACGCCTTTTTTGCCTTTACTGTGGCACCCCAATACGGTTGGGAAGCAGCCTTGGGCGCAGTGCTGATTTCCGGTATAGTCTTTTTCCTGCTTGGTGCCCTGGGGATTATTAATGAGATTGACAAGGCAATCCCCACCAGCCTGAAAAGGGCGGTAGCCGCCGGGATTGGCCTTTTCATTGCCCTGATCGGCCTGTCCCAGGCCGGCATTATAGTTTCCAATGCTCCGGCAACTATCGTGGCACTGGGGGACATTAAAACGGGTACTGCCGCCCTGGCCCTGGTAGGCCTGATTATCACCGGCGTGCTCATGGCCCTGCGGGTAAAAGGTGCCATTCTCATTGGCATTCTGCTGACCACAGTTATCGGCATGTTTACCGGTGAAACACAGATTCCCCGGTCGCTGGGCGACCTGGTGGGTGCTCCGGCATCGCTTTCACCCATTCTCTTTAAACTTGATTTCCCCGGAGCAATCAAGCTGGGCTTCATGGTTATCTTCTCCCTGCTGTTTGTTGATATGTTTGATACTCTTGGCACTTTGATGGGAGCTGCCGCCCGTGCCGGTTACCTGGACAAAGACGGCCGCCTGCCGAAAATCAGACAGGCCATGCTGGTTGATGCTTTCGGGACTATGTTTGGCGCACTGCTGGGGACAAGCACCGTGACCACTTATGTGGAGTCAACCGCCGGTATTTCCGAAGGCGGCAGGACAGGCCTCACCGCTGTTACCACAGGTGTACTCTTCCTGCTGGCGCTTTTCTTCACCCCGCTGGCACTGCTGGTTCCGGGCGCTGCCACTGCACCGGCCCTGGTAATTGTGGGTGTGCTTATGATGGGGGCCATTAAAGGTATTGATTTTGAAGACTTTACGGAAGCTTTCCCGGCCTTTCTCGCCCTTGCCATGATGCCTTTTGCTTATTCCATTGCTGACGGTATTGCTGCCGGCTTTGTGGCATACCCGCTGGTGAAAGTTGCGGCCGGCCGGTTCAAGGAAGTGCACTGGTTTAGTTACGTTCTGTTTGTTGTTTCACTGGCACACTTCCTGCTGTAAAGACTACGGGGGCC
>DUUE01000283.1 GCA_012841735.1 Bacillota bacterium
GCGATAGACTAGGTTTTGGCTGTCCCAGCACTCGTGAGCTCGGCGGTAGAAGGTGTCCAGATACTTGCGCAGGATGGCTGTGACCGCCTCTTGCAAACGGGCACGGTCGGCGAATGTGCGCGGACGGAACACGGCTTCACTCGCCGTTAGGGCATAGGGGACCTTTTCTAGGATAACAGGCAGGGTTTCAGGACGAATGACCAGGTTGCTCCAGCCTTTGCGCGCCTTGTAGGCTAGGAGGTCAAGGTAGGCCTGTTCCCAATCCACCAACGCCAGATTTTCTCGCGGAATGGTCCCCTCATGTCCGCTTTGAACGCGGAATTCCTTTAGGCCAGCCGTGGCGCTTTCCAGCGCCTGCACTTTGACCGATAAATCCACTCGCAGGCGGATGCTTTCATCAGGGGTGAGCAAGAGTACCATCTCGGCAGTGAAGCCACGGCCGCTCTCAGGGCGCGGCAGCACCAGCCCGCGTTGAAGCACCTGTTCGTTGGTCCATACAGGGAGCGGTAGCTCAAGTAGCGGTTCGGTCTCTACTCCTTCTCGGTCGAGGTACTCACGGAATTGGGCCATGTAATTGGCGCGCACAGCGAAGATGTTGAGTGTCTCCAGCAGTTTGATATGCGGTGGATGATTGCCCGGAAGGGCAGCACTGCGTTTTAGGGCATTATTTTTCCCGCGCAAGCGTACACCGCGCCCAAAGAGTTGGATTATCTGGGGACCTTCCCGTTGCCCAATGTTGAGAAGTCCCATGTTGGACACGCGCCAGGAATTCCAACCTTCCATGAATTTCTTGGCACCAATGAGAATGTTAAGTGACGTATCGGGACGGTTGATGTCCGTAAAAAGGGACAGAGCGATAGCATCTTCTTCCAACGTGATGACAACATCATCGTTTTCTACCAATTTTTTGAAATCGTTAGTGTCGCCAATGTAGATGAGGCCGAAATACTCCTCTGCACCCGATGCCCTTAATCCCAGTTCACCAGCAGCACTTTTTATGTCGCACAGGTGCAGGCCGCCACTGGTTTGGGCGTGAAAAACCCGCCATAGGATGTCATCGTATAAGGCCTCGGCGGTTCGACCAGTTTCACGCAGGTACGGGAAGCGCCCGGCGAACAAGTCTCCCCCATCTGGCGTAGTCAGGCCGCTTTTTCCCGCCAAAAGTGCTTCGATGCCCTTGATCACCCAGTCACGGCTTGCCAATACGCGATGGAGAAAACGCACCACAGTTAGCACGTCGCTGCGCTTTCGTTTGTTCTCGCTGTAGACAGCGTTGACCGTGCTGCCGACGAACACCCAGAGCGGCTTTTCCAGATTGTAGGGGCGCAGGACATCAGCTTGTTCATCAAACAGGTGCTGCTGCTCGTAGAAAGAGAGCAGGTTGCCCAGGAGGAGCAGATCGGTTGTAGCCTCGTCGGTCTCCTCCTGCAGGTTGAGGATTCGATAGTCCTTACCGTAGCCATCCCCGTAAAAGTATCGGTAGGAGTAGTCAAATACGATGGCCTTGCCGTATTCGGCGGTGAGCGGGTCGTTGCGCGCCGCCGAGAGAGCCTGCCCAAAGGTAGCACTGTACTCAAAGGTGAAACCTGTTTCGCCAAGCGCATCCCGATACTTGCGCCAGGCGTCGCCGCCGGAGCCTTTGTGCCCTTCGTCAACAAAGATCAGGTTGCGGCCCTCGAAGGCCTCCACCGGGACGCTAACCCCACCGCCACGCTTTTGTTCTACTAGTTTGGTGATTTCGATCACCTGCACGGTATGTTCGCTGTCACCCCACAATCCGCTGCGATTGAGGTCGAAGCGGCGGGCGGGAATGCCGGAAACGGGGAATTCGGCCAGGTGTTGCTCGCTCAGACCCTCGTTGGGTGTGACTAGAAGGATGTTGTCGAGCGGCTCTTTGTTGTAATGCAGAAATTGATAGTAGTTTAGATGAAGTATCAGCGTCTTGCCGCTACCCGTAGCCATCCAGAAAGCCAGCTTGGTCAGGTCGGTTTCGGTTAACGGCTCGTCCTGCTGCTCGCGGGACGATTTCTTTGCGTTGCGCTGGCGCACAAAGCCGTTCAGGTCGGTCAGGAGTTGCGCTTTGTGGTTGAAGAGTCGGTCAAGGACGATTTCCGTGTAGAGCGCTGCCAGATACTGAAAATACCGGAGGGTGATGGGCTGTGTGCGGCGGGCGTTAATGGCCGCCAGGTGCGCACGGATGTTGTCGTCATAGCGCTCAAGGTCATCGCCGGAGACTTTGAGCTTGCTGCCGCGGGAAATAATGCGGTTGTAAATATGACTGCGCCCATGCGCATCAAAGCCTTCCTCAGCGCGCTTCATATCCTCCAGCAACTCGCTGTTTTTTTCGTAACCTAGCAGACTGTTGAGCCAAGCAAGCAAAAGCAGGCGGTTTTCGAGTTTTTGGTATTGGGTTGAGCCGTTACTCATGCGCCAACCACCAACCTCTCAAACCCGGATTTTATAATAAGAGCAATTCGTCTCCTTCGTTCCTTGAGGAAATCCTCGTAATCAAGTTCGTACCAGTTTAAAGGCAATCCATGCCACTCATACATCTGTCGAAGTTCCTCGGGTGCAAAGCGTTCTTCCATTTCTGGCACATAGTCTTTTGGAGCTTTGTCCGAAATCTTGATATTGTCGGTCCACTCCACCAAAGCATAGTTTGCTACCCGGTTAATTAGGCGCTCTTCTCGAACCCCTATTCGTTGCAAGTATTGGCGGGGAAACAGATGATGACGCTCCAATGCGGTCTTTTTGGCTTTCGTGAAGGGATCCAGCAAATCGGACACTTTCATCTGCGAATACAAGACCCGCGCTTCCAACAAGCAAAGCGCTGCATAATATGCAAATTGCGCAGTATTTCTAGCGGCAGCGGTTTCTAATTCGTTGGGTAAGGTTATTTCCCAATAGTCTTTTGTCAAGACGGCGCCAATTTGCTCATCGAGAATGCGGACAAAGTCGTCGGCTGTGTGTGCGCTGCGCAGTAAGGCCATATCCTGTTCAAATCGCGCTTCGGGCGAACTTGTATAACGCCCCGTAAGCGTTGCCATAAAGAACCAGCGCGCTATCACTTCACGCAAGCGGTACAGATCAACTTTGAGGTCCCGCTTACCTATGAGCCATAATGCATAAGTGTACAAAACAGCCATTCGCGAGGAGATGAGCTGATCAGAGGGATATCCTGCCCTTTTCAACACCTTGAAGAACTCATGCCAGTTTTGAAGGTCCAACGCGTATGACTGAGCTTCCCGCAATAAGGAAAACTGCTTCACGCGTTGTTCATCGGAGAATTGCCGCGTTTCCAGATCCTTCCCTCGAAGCAGGGAATAAACGTGCTCTAAACGTGCGCGGCGAAACCCCAGTGCCACGCTTACACGCAGCAGTTGGTCGGGGTTAGGGCGCAAATAATAGTTAAAAGGTGAAGGACTGCCATCCGAAGAAGGGGCTTTGCTGCGCAGGCAAAATTCTTCCAGCTCTTTGCGACCATCGTCCCAGAATACAGACATCAATGTGAGGATAAAATTGGCCTGATTGAGCGGTGTCCCTTTACTATTGATACGCACGAAGATCTCTGA
>DUUE01000020.1 GCA_012841735.1 Bacillota bacterium
CCAAGACCGGCGCCCCTTTGGCGTCCCACCGCGTCAATTTCATCAATAAAAACAATACACGGGGCATTTTTCTTGGCGTTTTCAAACAGGTCGCGCACCCGGGAGGCTCCCACACCGACAAACATCTCCACAAAATCAGAACCGGAAATACTGAAAAAGGGAACGCCTGCTTCACCGGCCACAGCCCGTGCCAGCAGTGTTTTACCTGTTCCCGGAGGGCCCACCAGCAGGACTCCCTTGGGAATACGCGCTCCCAATTCAATAAACTTGCGCGGTTCCCGCAGAAACTCCACAATTTCCACCAGTTCGGCTTTTTCCTCGTCGGCGCCTGCCACGTCATTAAAAGTGACGCGGCGGCGGGTGTTATCGTGCAAGCGGGCACGTGATTTCCCGAAATTCATCACACGGCTGCCGCCACCTTGTGTCTGTTGCATAAAAAGGAAAAAAATAACCATTACAATCACAAAGGGGACCATAATTGATAAAAGATTGGTCCACCAGTGCGGTTCATCCGGATCATCACCCGTAATGGTAATTCCCTTCCCTTCCAGGCGGGCAACCAGATCTTCCCTGCTGGTAACGTTGTATGACTCAAACTTTGTGCCGTCCTTCAGTTTCCCTGTGATATCATTGGCTTCAATATGCACAGAGTCAACCCGGTTTTCCTCAACCATGCTGATAAATTCATCATACGTCAGCCTGGTAACCTGTTCCAGCGGTTTATTTAAAAATTGAATAATTGCCACTGCAAGCAGCAGGATAAGCAGGTAAAAGACGGCCTGCCGTAAAAATCGATTCAAAAACATGCCTCCCCTCTCACTCAAGGCGCAGAGTCCGTTTCCCCATTTTATCATATTATACCCTGTGGGGCAAGGCGCAAACATTACACGCTGATTACGTCCCGCGGCATGCAATGAGCAACTCTGTTCGTCTTAAGCTTTCACTATATCCACCGTATCACCGGGAACAATTGTCCCCCCGGCAAGTACCCGGGCAAAGATTCCTTCCCGCGGCATGACACAATCGCCTGCCTGATAATAAATTGCACAACGGCTGTGGCATTCCTTGCCAATTTGGGTTACTTCCAACAGGGCTTCCCGGCCGACACGCAGCCTGGCACCCACGGGAAGAGCAAGCAGGTCAATGCCTTCTGTCGTCAGGTTTTCAGCAAAATCCCCGGGTGAAACATCAAGCCCTTTCGCCTGCATTTTGGCAATACTCTCGCTGGCCAGCAAACTGACCTGGCGGTGCCAGTCGCCTGCATGGGCATCGCCTTCTATACCGTAATCTGCTTTAACCACGGCTTTTTCAACATTAATTTTGCGCATTCCTTTTTTCGGGCTGACGGAAACTGCCACAATCTTGGCCACTGTTTCTGCTTCCTCCTTACCTAACCTCCAATTTCGGCCATGCCGCGGGGACCGCAGCTGGCACCCCGTGCGGCCGGGCTCACATCATGACTTGGCTTTTGGATTACCGCCGCGGCAAACAGCGGGCGCAGGTCTTTCCCTGCCAGCAGGGCGGGCAGCAGATCCACTTCTTTGTCGGCAAAAAGACAGGGACGCAGTTTGCCGTCATTTGTCAGGCGCAGGCGGTTACACGCCGCACAGAAATGCCTGCTGACAGGTGTAATCAGCCCCAGGATCCCTGTGGCTCCACGGTAACGGTAATTAACGGCCGGGCCGTTCATGTCTTCTTCCGGAGCCGGGACCAATTCCCCTCCTGCTGCCAGGCGCCGCATAATTTCTCCGGAGGGCAGGTAATATTTTCTCCAGGTTTCATCCTGCCCGCGCATGGGCATATATTCAATAAAGCGGACATGAATCTCCTCTGTGCGCGTCAGTTCGGCAAAGGCGGGAATTTCCCGGTCATTGATTCCTTTCATTACCACCATATTAATTTTCAGGGGCTGAAGCCCTGCCTGCAGGGCGGCACTGATCCCGTCCAGGGTTGCCTGGAGGTCACCGCCCGCCGTTATCCTGGCAAAATTGTCCGCGTCCAGTGAGTCCAGCGAAATATTAACCCGTCGCAGTCCTGCTTCTTTCAGAGGCTGTGCCAGTGCGGCAAGATGTGTACCGTTGGTCGTCAGGCTTAAGTCTTCAATGCCCGGCAGCCCGGCAAGGCCGCGGACAATCTCCACAATATCTTTACGCACAAGCGGTTCTCCGCCTGTCAGGCGGATTTTGCGAATGCCAAGTTCGGCGGCCGTCCCGGCCACCTGCAGCAGCTGGGAGCGTGTAAGCGGTTTGGCTGCACGGCGGTGTTTACATTGCCCTCCGGGCTGGCAGTAAAAACAGCCCAGGTTGCAGCGGTCTACCACAGAAATTCTCAAATATTCAATTCTTCTGCCAAATGGATCTGTTAACGCCCCCATAGACTTGCCTCCGGCCCCCGTTAATTTTTTTCACACTAAAAACATCTTACCACACATTGCAGCCGTGGACAATCACCTGCTGCCGGCGGTGAAACAGCAAAACACGCCTCACGGATGCGGATCTTTCCCGGACGAACCCTGCCGGCCGAAAAGCTTTTGCAGGAGAAATTCGGCCAGCCCCTGATAATCATCAGGAGCAAAAACGGGCACACTCAGGTGCGGGTCGGTCTCGCTTACCACCGCCAGCAGCCGCTCATCCCCGCCGCAAAGCAATTCCCCGTGTACCGCCGGCCGGTATATTTCCACTTTCGGCAGGGTATTTTTTTTATAACCTTCCACCAGGATGAGATCAACACCGCTAATTCTGGCCAGTGCCTCGTCCAGGGACAGCTCGCCGTCCAGTCGTTCAAATACGGCTACTGTACCTGGGGCGGAAAGCAGCACCATATCCGCACCTGCACGGGCATGCCTGTCCGTGTCCTTGCCCGGCACATCAGGTGTCATGATATGCCCGGCATGCTTAATAGTCGCCACCCTGTATCCGCGTGTTTTCAGGTACGGCAGCAGATTGCAGATTAATGTAGTTTTGCCGGCGCCGGAACGGCCTACAATGGCGATTGCCGGTATATCCAAGATTCACCACCCCTTTGTACCGTCAGACGTGCGTACAAGGCTTTTGCGGTTGCATAATCTTCCGGTGTGTTAACATTGAAAAAAGCAATACCTTCCGGGTCTGCCGCACGCATGTCCCTGCTCTCCACCTCACGGACATGCACCTGCGGAAAAAACTGGGCCACCCGCAGCCTTCGCGCCGCCAGCTGCCGGACAATTGCCGGCAGGCACCGTTTATGATAGACGGCGCACAAAGGCTGGTAATGGGGCCCTTCCCGGGGAACAACGAGATCATATCCGTCCGCCAGGCTGCACAATAGGCGGATTACCTCCGGCGTGATAAATGGCATATCCCCGGCTGCCACAAAAACATAAGCATGAGCGGCCGCCAGCAGCCCGGCATGAATCCCGGCCAAAGCATTTTTCCTGCCGTCGGCCACGAGATCATGTGTCACCTTCACCGGGAAACGGGAAAAAGAGTTGGGCTCATCGGTAACCACAATACATTCGGCAAACATTTTTACGGCCAAATCAATAAAATGTTCCACCACCGGCCTGCCGCCCAGTGGCAGAAAAAGCTTGTTTTGTCCCATGCGGGAGCTTTTGCCCCCGGCCAGGATAACCGCCGACATCCGTCCCGGTTCCACAGCACTGCACCTCCGCCGCGCTGCTGCCGCCCTATTCGCCCAGTACACAGATGTCCGGCAGAGACCTGTATTGTTCTCCGAAATCAAGTCCGTAACCCACTACAAACTCATCGGGAATCTGAAAACCGCAGTAATCGGGAGCAATGTCAACCTGCCGGCGTTCGGGCTTGTCCAGCAGGGTGACAATACGCAGTGACGCCGGTTTGCGGGCCAGCAGGTTTTCCTTCAGGTATTTCAGCGTCAGACCGCTGTCAATAATATCTTCCACAATAAGGCAGTGTTTATTGTCAATGCTGCACTCCAGATCTTTCAGGATGCGGACTATCCCTGAAGATTCGGTAGCCGCCCCGTAAGAAGATACGGCCATAAAGTCAATTTCCACCGGGACGGTAATGGCACGCATTAAATCAGCCAGAAAAACTACCGCTCCTTTTAAAACGCAAATTAAGAGCAGTTTTTTCCCCGCGTAGTCCCGGCTGATCTGTCCGCCGAGGTCGGCCACTTTTTCCCGGATCGCTTCCCTGTCAAGCAAAACTTTTTTAACCGTCTTGTGCGACATGATTGACACCATCCTTTTCTGCTTTTTCCCGGCACCTGAGAGACAGGTGCAGAATACGCTGTGTTTCCGCGGTAATCCGGCCACATTCCGCAATATCTATGCCGGGTACCCAGATAATCTCATCCCTGCTTAGCACCAGGGGAATTGTCTCCCGCTTGCTGCGCGGTATTTTGGCATCCACCAGGATGTCTTTCAGTTTACGGCTGCCGGGGCGGCCAAACAGCCTGACCCGGTCCCCCGCCCGGCGCGGGCGCACCTGCAGGGGGAAAACAAGCTTGTCTGCAGCCAGATATGCATCCCGGGCGGTGGCGGGAGGAAAAGGTCCCGCGTGCGGCAAAACAAATCCAGCCTGCAGCCACTCCCCGCACCACGGCAGGTAAGCCTTGCCCGGCACCGGCAGGATAACAGGCTGCGCGGCAGGCTGCTTTGCAGGGGGGCAGTCCCGCAGGACCAGTCTGTCATATTGCCGGCAGACATGTATATCGCCGCTCACCGTGCACCAGGCGGACGGTGAATTGCTGTGCAGCACGGCGCCCGCCTGCCGGATATGGGCGGCGGTAACACGTTCCGCTCCCGCTTCCCATAAAGCACGTCGCAGCACCCGTGCCTGCAGGGGTTCCGGCTGCGCTGTCAAAAGGGGCAACTGCAGTATAATTCCTTCCCTGCGGTTGCCTGAGGCAAGCCGGCGGTAGACCTTGTCCGTCAGCTGCTGCAATAATTCATTCTCCCCCGCCAGGATGTCCGCGGTGCGCGCCAGGGTCCGCCTGACATGATGACCGAATTCCGCTTCCAAAAAAGGCAGCAGTTTTAACCTGATACGGTTGCGCAGATAAACTGATTTAAGGTTTGTGGGATCCGTAAGCGGGGACAGATGATGCCTGTGGCAATAAGCTTCAATCTCTTTCCTGGTAACCTGATAGAGGGGACGGATAATATCCACGCCGGCAACCGTCCGGCGCAGCGGAATACCTTTCAAGCCGTCTGTCCCGCTGCCGGCAAGCAGGCGCAAAAGCATCGTTTCCACCCGGTCATCCAGATGGTGTGCAGTGGCAAGGGCGGCGGCACCCGTACGCCGTGCTGCCGCCAGCAATGCCCTGTAACGGCCCAGGCGGGCTACAGCCTGAGTAGAACCGTGCAGTTTTCGCCGCATGGCAGGCACATTAATGCGGCAGACTGTCAGGGGCAGCCCCAGGCGCAATGCCCACTTTTTCAGCACAATTTCTTCCGCCTTTGCCTCCGGGCGCAGGCCGTGGTTTACATGCACCAGATGGAGAGTAATATCCAGTTCGGCGGACAAACGGTGGAGAACGTGCAGCAGGCACAGTGAATCAGGCCCGCCGGAGACGGCAACGGCAATTTTCTGCCCCGGGGAAACCAGTTTTTTCTCTGTCAGTGTTTTTTTCACCTGCTTCAGCATTGGCCTCACCCCGGCTGTAAGATACTACTGTTGTATCATATTTTGCTCCGGCATGTCCATCTTCCTCCAAGCTGCGGAAAATTGTGCTTGGAAAATAAGCTCTTTTCTTTCAGAACAGGAAACGATAATACTATTCCTGTAGCAGTTTCTAAAGTCAGCAGAGACAATCCTGGCAATTGCTGTATGATCTATCAATTTACTTAACACCGGGAGCAATTGGAGATTTTTAATTTCGCAAAGGGGCGGGACAATGATGAATCATAAGGAAAGAATGTTGGCTGGTCTTTCATATAAAGCATGGCTGGATGGTTTGCCTGAGGAACGAATGGAGTGTCACAAGAAACTTGTTAAGGATTACAGGAACTATTGAGAATAATAATCAGCAGATGAAACATCTCCCTTATGACACCCGGGACAATTAAGTGACCTTTATCTACCATTGATAATGGTTTAGAATCAGCCTGTCCAAGGCTGTTATAAAAAAAAGAACCCCGCAGGGTTCAGTTTTTACTGTTAAGCGCTCAGGCAGTCCCTGATTTTATGTTTCAGCCGTTTGGCCCGGCAAACAAGCACCGTCAGGTCATCGCGCAGTTCGTCGGAACCGTAAAGACGGCAGGCCTGGGCCAGGATCTCATCCGCCACCACCTGCGGATGAGTATGTTTCTGCCCGGCCAGATACTGCCGCAGCCAGTCAGGCTGCCCGGGGGCAACTTCAAAAATTCCGTCCGTCACCATCACAATCATTGTATCATCCGCAAGCGAAGCACGGCTCTCCTGCACTTCCACCTCATTCAGGATGCCCAGGGGGATGGAAGCGCTTTTTATTTCCTGCAAACTGTCCGGCGTCCTGATAAAACTGGGCGCCGCTCCCGTCTTCAGGAACTCTGCTTCCCCTTTTTCCGTGTCCACCAGCAGCACATCCAGTGTGGCAAATGTTTCATCCCGTGAACGCAACTGCAGGATGGTATTTACCGTTCTTACCACCACATCTTTCTGGAAGCCGGCCAGTAAAAGTTGCTCCACCAGACGCACCGCCGCACTGCTTTCCTGCTCCGCCCTGCTGCCGGTTCCCATACCGTCGCTTAAAATAAACACCTGCCTGCCGTCACGCAACTCAAGATAACTGTAATAATCGCCGCACACTTCCTGCCTGCCTTTGGCAAGCTGGGCAATCCCCAGTTCAACATGAAAACAGCGTCTCAGCAGCTTCTCCTGCGTGCCTGCGGACCCTGCCCGCACTTCTTTGGCCAGATTCAGCATAACCTGTGACAGCCCCGCCAATTGCGTTGTCACCACTTTTTTGTTTTCCACCAGGCGCCGCTGCCAGGCATACCCGCTGGCCTGCAGTTCGGCCAGCAGAGAAAAAGCTGTCGCCAGCTCCTCCTTTTTCCGGCACACGCGCAGCACGGGGCCGCTCAAGTGGCTTTCCTGCAGCCGCTGCCCCTTTTCCAAATCGGAAAAAATCTGCTGCAATACGCTATAAGTGCGTTGCAGTTCCTTTCCCCAGCAGCGCTGCCGCGCCGTGCATTTTGCACAGACCAATTTCACCAGCCTGTCCACCGGGGAAAACATACCGGCGGTTTCTTCCCCGGAAGCTGCCGCCTCCCGGAAAGTGGCGGCAAGTTCATGGAAAACCAGCCCATAATCATGAATACGGGCGGCCATTTGTTCACGCAGCATTTCACCTTCATCCCGGCTCTGCCGGCTGCCGAGCACTGCCAGCAGCCCGGAGTTTTTGGCAAAAAGCGGCAACAGGACAAAAGCAGACCCTGCAGCAACACCAGCAGCCAGTTCCGCCTGTACCGCCGCCCAACCCGCATCATACACCAGCAGGGCGGTTAATCCCAGCAAAAAGGTCAGAGCAGCCGCAAGCCGGCCATAGTGCCGGAAAAGGCCGGCAAAAAACCCGGCGAAAGTTAAAATCGCCGCCCAGAAAAAGCCTGTTCCCTGAATACCAAGGAAAAACCCCAGCAGCGCACCGGCCGCCGCCGCCGGCCCCGCTCCATACCACCAGGCGGTACAAAGGACAGCCATGGCTGCAATACCGGTGGCTGCACGGACAAAGAAGAATTCTTCCTGCATCAGGGAAAGCAGCAGCAGCCCGAGAAAAACCACCCATGCCACGCTTCCTTCCAGGTCTTTGGCGGGAAACAGTTCCCGGGGCGGATTGTTGTACACGACGGCAAAAACTGATGCTCCCAAAGCGGCAAGGAGCGTTTCAGGAACTGCCAGTAACAAATCGTACGGCTGCAGGCCGGGCAGGCGTACAAGCACTGAGGTGGCACTGAAAGCAATCCCGACCACGACGGCAAAAGGCAGGCGCACCCGCCGCACATAATAGCGCAACACAGCAAAAACGGCCATGCCGGCGGCCTGTCCCAGGAAGGCGTAATAACCGCCGCCAAAGGCGGCTGTCACAAGGAGCACCGTGCCGTAAACAAGCAGACGGCGCGTCTCATCACGCGTTGCTGCCGCCCAGACGGCCAGCCCGAAGGGAGCCAGTTCACCCATCAGCTGCAGCCGTGTCAAAAGGATGATTGCGACAAGGGAGCCGGCCGTTTCCCAGCTGATGAGTTCCCGCGGCAGTGCCAGAGCCGGCAAGCACAGTTTTTTCTGCTGCACCTGTAGACCGCGGCGCCCGGCGCGGATATATGGTTCCACTGTCATTGTGCGTTCCGCCATTTATCACACCCCTCCCTGTTTTACCCACATTATAAAGGTTTACCGGCCAGGAATTTGTCACAGTAAGGAGGTTGTCATAAAAAAGTTTTCGACAGTAATAATGGTTTTACTTTACATAAATCAGAGCCGCCAGACTACGGTCCACAGCTATTTTTGTATGGCCGCACGCCAGGAGTATACAGGGACTGTGTCGCAGAACAGTCACAAAAACTCCGGGGACTATGCCGAGGCTGCTCATTTTTCTGACAACTGTGCGGTCACAAGTGGCCAGTTCGGCAATTTTCCCCCCTGACCCGGCGGGTGTTTCCAGCAGGGATTGCATATTTTCCGGCCTACCTCCTTTCACAGTACAGGCAGATGCAGCAGGATGCGCAGCAGAATGCCCGCCACGGCGGCCAGCAGTGTAACGCCGCAGACTATCAAACCGGAAGCCACAACCCCCCGCTCCCTGATCATCATTGCCAGCTGGGCCAGGCAAGGCAGAAACAGTGACAGCACCACGGCAGCCACCAGCAACTGGCCTGTTGTGAGTACACCTTCCCGGTACAGGTCAAAAAGACCGGCAGCACCATAGTCCCGGCGGAAAAACCCGGTGATAAAAATCCGGCCAAGGGCAGGCGGCAGCCCCATCCGGCCCAGGAACGGGGCCAGGCCGGATGTGATAACCGCCAGGTATCCGGTCTGCTGCAGCAGCCATAAAACAAGGCTGACGGCAAAAAAAACAGGAATAACTTCTGCAAAATACCAACGCATGCGTGCCATGGTTTTCTGCAGAATTGCCTGCAGGGCGGGCCGGCGCAGCGGGGGCAGCTCCAGCAAAAACCGGGCCGGCTGTCCGGGCAGGAGCAAGTTCAGCATGCCGCCTGCAAGCAAAAACATGCCGCCCACAACTGCCGCCCAGAGCAAAAGGGCATACGTTTCCCGCGAGAGCAGGGCCATGATCAGGCCGAGCTGGGCGGAACAGGGGACAGCCAGTGCCAGCAGGAAGGTGGCTATCAACCGCTCCCGCCTGCTCTCCAGCACCCTGGTAACCAAAACTGCCATGGTTCCGCAGCCGAAACCCAGGGCAAGGGGAATGACGGCACGGCCGCCAAGTCCCAGTTTTTTCAGGCACGCATCAGCCCAATATGCCAGGCGCGGCAGGTAACCGCTGTCTTCCAGCAGGGCGAAAAAAAAGAAATATGTCCCCACAATGGGCATAACAATCCCCACTGCGTAGCGCACACCAAGAGTCACGAGACCAAACTCTCCTGTCAGCAAAGCGAGGACGGAAGGGCTGGTAATCAGGGCGGAAAGCCGGTCTGTCAGCCCGGGCAAAATTATTTCCCCGAGCAGTTGTCCTTCAATCAGGTCCACCAGGTATCCCGCACCGAACCGTCCCACGAACAAAAACAGGCCGCCATAAATGACCACTGCACCCAGAAGCAGCCCCCCCAGGGGATGTAAAGTCAGTTTGTCCGCCAGGCCGCCGGCGCCCTTTTCATTCCCGGAGTGAAACACCCCGTCCAACAGTTTTTCGGCCTCCCGGTAGCGCCAGAAAGCAAAAAAACCTGCATTTCGCCCCGCCAGTTCACTTGCGTAAGGCGCCAGGCAGTCTGCCAGCACCTTCCTGTTTTCCGCTGCAGCCACTGCCGCCTGTATTTCCCTGTCCTGTTCCAGGTAAAGGCGTGCCACCGCGGCGGCGGTAAAAGGATATGTGCCGGTGAGGCAGCGACCGGCTTTTACCGCCAGGGGATGCTCCCGCCAAACGTGGCCGCCGGCTTCCCCTTTCAGCAGGCATAACGCCATTTCCCGCCGCAGCGCCGTCAGGCCACGACCGCGGGCAAAAGCGGCCTCCAGCACGGGAATACCCAGCCGGCGGCTTAATTCTGCCCGCCTGATACGTACTCCCAGTTTCTCTGCTTCATCCATCATATTCAGGACAAGAATAACAGTAAACCCGGCGGCAAGCAGCTCCAGGGTGAGGGGCAGCATGCGGGGCAGGTTCTTGGCATCGGCAACATGCACCACCAGATCGGGCCTGACCTCCCACAACAGTCTCCTGGTCACAGCTTCTTCCTCACTTGCCGGCGAAAAGCTGTACATCCCGGGCGTATCATAAACAATGCATGTTCTGCCGGACAGGTTTGCCCGCCCCTGGGACACCTCCACCGTTGTCCCGGGATAATTGGAGACAACTGCGTAATTGCCTGTCAGGTGATAAAATAAAACACTTTTGCCCACATTGGGGTTGCCGACCAGTGCCACTGTCCGCATGGCCAGACCTCCCTTCTGGTTAAAGATATGCAGTGCAACTGCCTGTCTTGCGCACTGTTTTCCGCATAGGAGGGTGCAACAGTGTGCACACTAAAAAAAGCGTGCCCGCTCTGTGGCGGGCG
>DUUE01000143.1 GCA_012841735.1 Bacillota bacterium
GATGCAGACTCTTTTAGTTTGGCCAACAGCAGTTTAGTCACTGAACCACCTCGACTTTCATCAAATTACCGGGAACGTCTCTGCGGACCAGATCATTACAGCATTTTTCAGCCTGGTGGCTGCCTTGCCCGTCTTGTACAATGCGTTAGAAATATTTTTCACAAAAAAGCTTTACTTTTTTTGTTGCTCCACATTTGCCTGCAGTGCTTTCATGGCATACACGGCAGAATTCATCAGAATAACACGGTCATCTTCGCAAATGAGTGTAACACGGTCTCCGATGGAAAGACCCAGTTTTATACGAATATCTTTCGGCAGTGTAATTTGACCTTTAGCCATAACCTTGGCTGTATCTACAATGGGATCGCTCATACAGACTCTCCTTTGTCAATTTGAAAGCAGGGATATCCCTGCTTTTCCTACTTTTTAGTATAAGACAAATTATACTTAAAGGCAACACATTGGCGCCCGTACCCATCGGGCGAAAGGTGTCCCGGAATTTTAGCGCCCTTCTTTTAAATGTTACATATCTTGTGATATAATAGTAATAAGTAACATTGGGTGGTGGTTAAATTGGAGTATGTCAGTCCCATTAAAGATCCTGAATCAATTCAGAGGATGAAAGATTTGCTAAAAAGCAAATCACAACGGGATTTCCTGCTCTTTGTCTTTGGTATCAATACGGGAATGAGAATTTGCGATCTGCTTAACTTGAAAGTTCAGGATGTCTGGAACGGCAAAGAAGTCACTGAATTTGTTGTTATTCCCGGAAACGGCCACCGCAAAGAAAAAACTTTTTATTTAAACAATAATGTCAGAAATGCTATTTTTAACTATGTGCTGTCTGCACAGCTTAAAAGCGGTGACTTTCTCTTTAAAACAAAGAATCACAATAAGCCCATTACGCGTCAACAAGCCTATCGTATTGTTAACAAAGCTGCAAGGGATGCAGGTATAGAGGGAAAAATCGGGACACACACCATCAGAAAAACATTCGGCTACCATGCTTACCGAAAAGGAGTAGCCATCTCAGTCCTCTCGGCAATTTTTGACCACAGCGGCCCCGCTGAAACATTAAAGTATTTGGCAATCGGCAAAGAGCAGGATCTGCCGAAAAGAATTGATGTCAATTTATAAAGGTGCTGTGTTTTCACTGGAGACCGGAGAATTACATGAGTGGGGTGATTTCATGAGCACTGCAACGAAATACCAGTTAATTGTTACTATTGTTACGAGGGAAAGAACGGAAAAGGTGTTGGAGGCAATAAAGAAAGAAGGAGCGACAAAAAGCACCGTCCTGCCGGGCTGAGGAATAAGCGACAATAACCCGGTCTTACTTTTTGACATTGAAATTGAGCCTCCACGTGAAATTATTTTCACTCTGGTTCCCAAACATAAAGCAAATCAGGTTTTTGCAGCCATTCGCAAGGCCGGCCGGCTGGAAAAACCACTTCATGGCCTGGTCTTTACCCTGGATGTTGATAAAATGGCCGGAGCGGAAGCGAATTTTATGTAACAATGAAATTGGAACTTTTTTCGTAAATAATCGTCACCAAACATAAAGGGAAGGAGTTGTTCAGAGATGGGGAAAAGCAAGCATGCTTTCATTGTGACCACCCTGCTGCTCGTATCAATGGCTTTGGCCGGCTGCTCGGCCGTACTCCCGCCAAGAGGTGACGATTATACCGACTTGACTACTCTTGTAAAAGGTGTGTCATGGCCTGAAGCGCCGGACAGCATCGATAACAAGTTGCAAAAGGCATTGTTTGACTTTTCATGGGACTTGTTTCAGGAAGCGGCAAAGAACGAAGGCAATGTGTTCATCTCCCCGGCTTCGGTATACCTGGCATTGAGCATGACTTACAACGGAGCGGCCGGCGAGACATTGCAGGTCATGAAGCAGGTCCTAAAGGCAGATAGCTTTACTGAAAATGAATTTAACAAGGCAAACAGAGACTACATCTCAATACTGCAGACTTTAGGTGACAAAACAGAATTGTCCGTTGCCAATTCCATCTGGTACCGGGAAGGCTTTAAGCCGGACCTCGAATTTCTGCAAAAGAATGCCGATTTTTATGACGCTGCAGCCCGTGACCTGGATTTTGACAGTGCCGCTGCTCCCAATGCTATCAATAAATGGGTCAGGGAGGCCACAAGGGACACAATAGATAAAATTGTGGACAATATTGGTAAGGATGTTGTTATGTACCTGATAAATGCCGTCTATTTCAAATCCGTATGGCAGAACCCCTTCGATCCGGCAAATACATACGCAGATGGCTTTAACACCCCCAAAGGTGCCGTCACCGTGGATTTTATGCACCGGACCGGTAATATGAATTATTTTGAGATGGATGGATCAAGGGGAGTTATTCTCCCTTATGACGACGGGCGGTTTAATTTCTTCGCCGTCCTGCCCGGGGCGGGTACTGATGTGCACAGTTTTATCAAAAGTTTGGACGGTGAAACAATCTTCGCTTATCTGTTGCACGTCAGACAGGACAACATAAAGCTGGCTTTGCCCAAATTTGAAACCAGGTATGAGGACAGCATTAAAGATGAGTTGATTGCCCTGGGTATGGAAACAGCCTTTGATCCCTATAGTGCAGATTTTTCCCGGATGAATGAAGGGCGGGAGAAAAACCTCTACATCAGCGAAGTCAAACACAAAACTTTCTGCAAAGTTGATGAGGAAGGAACTGAAGCCTCAGCAGTTACATCTGTTGAGATGCCTTCAGCCCCGCCGGAGCCCGCAAACAGCATTATCTTTGACCGTCCTTTTGTTTACGGGATTGTTGATACAGTAACAAATGCACCTCTCTTCCTCGGGATCATGGAAAATCCTGCAGAATAAAAAATTTATCAAAGAAGTCCCCTACTTGATAATCAGTTCCTGCGGCAGGGCTTCCTTCTGCATTAAGTGCCACATCCTGTCTATGTAGGACAGCGTATAAAAGTGCTCGTAATAATGATAGTAATACGATCCTCTTGTCGTCATCACATAGTGGTTGTTTTCTTTTCTGAGAAAGCCCAGCACCCTGGCAAGCCATAATTCAAACCCGTACTTTTGCTCCAGGCTCTCGCCAAAAAACAAGTAGAATTCCTGCGGGTCAATCCTCAGGGAATACGCTGTCCAAAACAGGTAATATATCATCCTTTGCCTGCGTGTAAAATGCAGCGTCAAAGCTGTGGGTAAATTGCCTTCACTGACCCTTTGCCGGTATGCCTGCAGGTCAAAGGTGTTAATTTTAAATTGGTCTTCCAGCAGGGTTGTTGCCGAGCAGCCAAAACCAAGAAAATTATCTCTGGTCATTGATGAGTACTTTGCGCTTCCCTGCCTGGAAAATGTCCAGACAGAATCACGGGAATACCCCATGCCCTGACAATAGTCCACAATCTCATACAACAATTTTTTCTTCTCTTTATTGGCCATCTTGCTGAAATTCCGCGACGTATAAGTGAAATCAACAAATGGATAAATTGCAATGTGGTTGGCGCCGTTAGCGAACGCTGTTTCAATGTCTTTTTTGACAATTTCAATTGTCTGATTGGGCAAACCAAAAATAAAATCCATGGAAACGGTCTCGAACTGAACATTTGCCAACGCCCGGAACATTTTATTGCAGTCAAAACCAGCTCTGCCAAGAAGCTGCAAACACTCAGCCTGGAACGATTGAATGCCAATACTGATTTTTGTCTCACCGGCCGCTTTAAGCTCTGCAAGCTTTTCTTCGGTCACATCATCCGGGTGCAATTCTATTCCTACCCCTTCCGTGATACTGAAGTAGCGGTTAAGTTGTTGTATAATCCGTTTTATTTCAGGCGCAAGCAGCGCAGGAGTCCCGCCACCAAAGTAAA